>NZ_BLRZ01000077.1 GCF_013281975.1 Candidatus Hakubella thermalkaliphila
ATGATAGAAAACCCCCTCTGAAGAGGTGTTTTTTAAAATAAGTGCGGAAGTCGGGAGAGAAGATCTTCTTAACTCTTGAATCCTGTTGACTACCCGATCTTCTCGATAAAAGACCTTGCAGCCTTAAATAACTCTTTTACCATTGCTACATCTTCCAAAAGTCCCTTATAGTAACCTGCTATATTTGACACTCCCCTGAATAAATTCAGGAGATTCTCAGGCAAACACTCTCTCAGTGCTTAACGCCGGAAGGCTCTGCCCGAGCCGTAGAATATTCAGAGACGCATTGTGGTCTCTGTCTAAAACAAGTTTACAGAAAGGACATTGATGCACCCGAACAGACAAAGATTTAGGGACTTTTTCACCACATCCAGAGCATATCTGAGAAGTGCCATTGGGCGTTACTTTAACTACTGTCCTACCAGCCTCCGCCGCTTTGTAGGACAGCAGGTTAAAGAACATACCCCAACTACTATCAGCTATGCTTCTGGACAAATATCTGTTCCGTATCATGCCTTTAATATTCAAATCCTCTACATAGATAGTGTTATATGCTTTTATGTACAAATTGGCCACTTTATGCAGAAAATCTTTGCGTTGGTTGACCACCTTCTCATGGGCTTTAGCGACAAGAATACGGGCCTTGTTTCTCCGACGGGAGCCTTTCTTTTTACGAGACAGAGACCTTTGCCTTCTTCTGAGAAGTTTAAGGGATTTCTCAAGGTGTTTAGGGTTCTGAATCTGATTAGCCTCAGAGTCAAGGCAAAAAGATTTAATACCTACATCAATACCTATTTCAGCCGGGGTATCAGAAAGTTTCTCAACGGGAACATTATCGCAGGAGAAAGCAATAAACCACTTACCTGTGGATGTTCTACGAATAGTCACGGTTTTAATATCGCCCTCAATAGGCCTGGACAGAAACAGTTTGAATCTACCGACATTTTTAATATAGAGGTATCTACCCTCAAGACGCCAGCCAGATTGTTTAAGGGTAAAAGAATCGTATCTATTTTTAGACTTGAATCGTGGAAATCCAGCTTTACTGGGACGTTCTTTAAGGCGCTGATAGAATCCCTTAAAAGCTTTATCCAATCTCTGAAGAACATCCTGGAGGCATTGAGAACCAACGGTCTTGAATTCAGGAAAGGACTGTTTAAGTTCAGGCAATTGAGACATCTGTTGATAAAGGGAGATAGATTTACCATGCTGTTTGTAGATGCTGATTCTCTGTTCAAGGGCGAGATTGTAGAGGGTTCTACATATCTCAAGCCATTGATTGCAATTAGCCTCTGTGGTCTTGTTTATCTTTGTCTGATAAAGATAGGTTTTTCTCATTTCTTGCTCTGGGCTTCCATGTATTTCCTGATTATCTCCTTGCTCACATTGCCTACGGTGCTAACAAAATACGATAGAGATAGTATAGCACATATCAATAAAACAGTTCATAGAAAGGGGAATAGCGATTCATCCTCTGAATAAATTCAGAGGCTTTCTGGCTTAGGCTTGTAAGATTTTAATTTCTTCTCCAATTTAACAACCCAAATGACCTCGCAATGAGCTCAAGGGCATCTAGGTTGGGAACGATAATTGTGAAGCTGATATCTCCATAGATATTGCGCGTGCTGTACCTTGAACTTATCAAATATTATTAATACTATCAAGGAAAGTGATCTACAAAGCTAAGACGACACGAGGTGTCCTCTCTTCTGGAAAGTGGGACACCTGGAAAGTTACGTTTATACTCGCCCCATTTATGTTTGACAAAATATAGTTGTAGTTTTATAATTTCTTTAAAAGTAAAACATAAGGCAGGTAATATAAGATGGTAAGAGTCAAGATTTCAGGGCGGGGTCAATTGGTCATCCCTGGTAAATTGCGGCGCAAATACGGAATTTATCCCGGTGCTGAGGCAGAGTGGATCGATACTGGCACAGGTCTCTTCCTAATCCCCAGGATCGAAGACCCTGTCGAATCATCGAGGGGGATGCTGAGGGGGACGAAGGTCTCTACTGAAGCTTTGCGGAAGGCAAGAGCCGAGGACAGAGCTCTTGAAGAAGGGAAGGTCAGAAGATCCCATTGATACGGATTAAGGAACAAGAGGCTGACTCTAGGGGTGAGATATCAGTAAATGAGGTCGAGCCCCAAGCTCTAATAAAACCTACGGTGGAAGCTCCTCGCCGTTTCGTGCTGGATTCTTTTGCTGTCCTTGCCTATCTCAATGATGAGGAGGGCGCTGATCAGGTTGAGGAGATCCTCAAGGGAGCGAGAGCTGGCGAGATGGAAGTCTACATGCATGTTGTCAATCTAGGAGAGATCTTTTACCTTACTATGCGACAGGAGGACGAAACAGCAGCCTATAAGGTCTACGGGACGGTGCGGAGATACCCTGTGACCTTCATTGAGGACCTTAGCGAAGATTTGCTTTTGACTGCGGGAAGATTCAAAGCGAAAAACGCCATTGCTTATGCCGATACCTTTGCAGCTGCCACCGCCAAATTGAAAGATGCCACCCTGGTTACAGGAGATCCGGAATACAAACCCCTGGAAGGAGAAATTGATATTCTGTGGATTGGATCGGTGGAATAAGTTCTTCGGCATCGTCTAATTCGGATCCTCTCCCTTCTGACTTCAACCTCGCTTTTCCGACCGTCATTTGACAACGCAAGAAGTAACGTATAATGTTAGGTATAGCAAACGTGCTTTAAGCGAACCAATGTTCATAATGAAATATTGTTCATCTTTAACTCATTTTTTCAAACCCATGGAGTGTGTCCAAAAAGGAAAGGGGCCACGAAAGGAAGTGGGGTCCAAAACAGGACAGCCTGCGAAGGAAGTAAGCTCCAAAGCGGAGCAGGCCGCGAACGAAATGGGCTCCGAAAGAAACAGCCTGCAAAGGAAATAGACTTTAGAAGGTAAGGGTACCCTGGACCAGCATCAATATCATGACCAACATCGACCACAAATTTCTCACCAAAATTGCCCAGCAGTATTATCAAGAGGGTAAAACCCAGGAAAAGATAGCTAAAAAGTTCCATATCTCCCGGCCTACCGTGTCCAGACTCCTCAGCAAGGCTAAAGAAGAAGGTATCGTGACTATTGCCATCAAGAATCTGGCGGAAGACGCCTTGGTGATGGAGAAAGATCTGGAGGATAGAGGCAAACTGAGGGAGGCTATCCTGGTCTCCTCCAAGAGCGATCCAGTCCAGAATCTGAGAAGCGTGGCTGAGGCAGCAGCTCTTTTCTTGGATAGGATTCTAAAAGATGGAGATCTGGTGGGAGTATCCTGGGGTGTGGCTCTTCGGGAGGTGGCAAACTCCCTGAGACCGTCCCGCAAGGTCAAAATAAAGGTGGTGCCTCTCACGGGGGGAGTGGGCCAGACTATGGTAGGCATCCATGCCAACTCCATTGCCACTAAAATTGCCGAGGAGTATGGAGGTACAGCCTACCTTTTGCATGCTCCGGCCATCGTCGACAACCGGGAGATAAGAGATGTCATCATAAAAGAGAGCCGCACCAAAGAGATTCTGGAAATGGGTAAGCAGGTCGATGTGGCTCTGGTAGGTATAGGTTTTCCTAATTCCAAATCTACCATGGTCAGGACGGGGTATTTTAGTCTGGAAGATATTCGCCGGGTGAAGGAAGCCGGGGGCGTGGGTGACATCTGTGCCCGATTCTTTGATCAGGAGGGGGGAAAAGTTATTACTGCTCTGGATGAGCGGATTATAGGCCTGGATCTGGATGAGTTAAAGAGCATCGATTGCGTAGTTGGGGTAATGTGTGGGGAGGACCGGGCCAAGGCTGCTGCAGCAGCCATGAAAGGCGGTTTGATCAACGTATTGGTCACTGATACCATCACAGCTAGAAAAATATTGAGAGTTTTGAAGGAGAGAGTCAATGCTTCGACTAAACAGTAAGCTTGAGGAACTGGAAGAAGCGGGCCAGAGCATCAAGGTAGCCCTGGCCGGGGCCGGGCAGATGGGAAAAGGGCTGGTCAGCCAGATCTCCCAGATGAAGGGCATGCAGATAGTTGCCGTGGCCGATCTTTATCCCGAGAGGGGGGTTCAGGCTTTCCAGGAGGCTGGCCTATCCGATGAAGAGATAATTGTTACCGACAGTCTGGATGAGGCCGATGAGGCTATTTTCGATGATAAAGTCGTAGTTACCAGGGAGCTGCGAGTTTTGACCAGGTTGGTCGAGGCCGATGTAGTAGTAGAGGCCACTGGCAGTCCCAATGCCGGAGCTCTGGTGGGCTTCCTGGCTATAAATAACGGGAAGCACATCGTTATGTTAAATGTAGAGGCGGATGTCACGGTGGGATCCCTGCTGAATAGTTTGGCCGAAAATGCTGGCCTGGTCTACACGCTCTCGGCAGGTGATGAGCCCGGTGCCCTCATTGAACTCTACAACTTCGCCGATGCTCTGGGATTTAAGATAGTGGCAGCGGGCAAAGGCAAGAACAATCCTCTGGACAGATATGCCACTCCTGATGATCTGATCCAACTGGCCGCGGAAAAGGGGGTCAGCCCCAAGATGCTCACTGCTTTTGTGGATGGAACCAAGACCATGGTGGAGATGAATGCTGTGTCCAACGCTACCGGTCTGGTTCCTGATGTGCCAGGCATGCATGGTCCGGTAACCTCGGTAGAAGAGCTATGTCGGACCTTCAGCCTTAAAAGCCAGGGTGGAATTCTAAAGAGAGAAGGAGTTGTGGACTTCGCTATCGGAGATGTGGCACCTGGGGTATTCGTGATCATCACTACTGATCAGGAAACCATAAAGAAAGATATGGACTATTTGAAGATGGGCAGCGGCCCCAACTATCTTCTTTACCGACCGTACCATCTTTGCAACATCGAGACCCCTCTTTCGGTGGCCCTGGCCGCTCTCTATGGAGAGCCCTGGATGATTCCCCTGGGCAAACCTGTCTCCGAAACCATCCCGGTGGCTAAAAGAGATTTGAAGGCAGGGGAGATTCTGGATGGGATCGGCGGCTTTACCACCTATAGCACCTTGGTCATAGCAAAAGTGGCCAGAGACAAAGGATATCTGCCTCTGGGACTGGTAGAGGGGGCGAGACTGAAGCGAGATGTATCTCGAGATGAGTTGATCACCTACGACATGGTGGAGCTGGATGAGTCCTCCTTTGTACTACAACTCAGGAGGCTGCAGGATAGGATGTTTGAGTAGAACCTTGTGACAAGGGCAAGTTAAGGGGCTTGAACGACGTCTTGTGATGTCCGTCAGGTCACACATGATGTACACCAACAAGGCAAGGGGAAACTACAGATTGGAGAGCGCAAATGGCAGTAACTAAACCAGCAGAAAAAACATTGACCAGAGAGAAAAAGCTGGAGATGCTCCGGACCATGCTCAAGATCAGACATTTTGAGAGCAGGGTTGACGAGTTCTTCCAGCGCGGAATGGTCAGAGGTACCACCCACCTGTATATCGGGGAAGAGGCCACTGCTACCGGTGCCTGCGCCGCCATCGAGCCAACTGACTACATTACCAGCACTCACCGGGGTCATGGACACTGCATTGCCAAAGGGGGAGAGCTTCCCAAGATGATGGCCGAACTTTTTGGAAAGGAGACCGGCTACTGCCGGGGCAAGGGTGGATCCATGCATATAGCCGATGTGGATGCCGGCAACCTGGGTGCCAATGGAGTGGTGGGTGGTGGGCTGGCCATCGCTACCGGAGCAGCTCTGGCCTGTGCTATGAGGAAAGATGGTCGGGTGGTTCTTTGCTTTTTTGGAGACGGGGCCACTAACCAGGGTGTTTTTCACGAGGCAGTCAATCTGGCCTCTGTCTGGAAACTACCCATCATTTATATTTGTGAGAATAACCAATATGCCATATCCACTTCGGTGAAGACGGCCTTCAACATCGAAAATATTGCCGATCGGTCCGTATCTTATGGTATCCCTGGGGTCATTGTGGATGGCAATGACGTTACATCTGTCTACGATGCTGTCTCTGAGGCGGTTAAGCGGTGTCGACAGGGGGAAGGCCCAACCCTGATTGAGTGTAAAACCTACCGTTGGAGAGGACATTCTAAAAGCGATATTCAAATCTATAGGACTAAAGAAGAAGTGGAAGAGTGGAAGAAAAAATGTCCTATCCAGCGGTTCAAGAAGAGACTGATCCAGGAAAATCTGTTGACGGAGGAAGAATTCGAGGCCATGGACAAAGAGGTCGAGGAGGCCGTGGAGGAAGCGGTTAAATTCGCTTTAGATAGTCCATATCCTGAAGAAGAAGAACTCTTTGAGGATGTTTATGCCTAGACCGGGCCAGAGAGGAGAAATAATAATGAGAGAGATAACTTACTCGGAAGCCATTCGGGAGGCCCTTCGTCAGGAGATGAAAAGGGACGAAAGGGTATTTCTGATGGGGGAAGATATCGGCCCTTTCGGCGGTTCCTTCGGCGTAACCCGCGGGTTGATAGATGAGTTTGGTAAAGACAGGGTACGGGACACACCCATATCCGAGGCGGCCATTGCTGGAGCGGCTACCGGAGCGGCAGTGGCGGGCATGAGGCCGGTGGCGGAGATAATGTTCTCCGATTTTACCACCATCGCTATGGATCAACTGGTAAACCAGACTGCCAAGATAAGATATCAGTTTGGCGGTAAAGCCCGGGTGCCTATGGTCCTCCGTACGCCCACCGGCGCTGGTACGGGTGCCGCAGCTCAGCATTCCCAGACCGTCTACAACTGGTTCGTCCATGTCCCCGGCCTGATAGTGGTAGCCCCCTCCACCCCCCGAGATGCCAAGGGCTTTCTTATCAGCGCTATCAGAAATGATAATCCGGTGCTTTTCTTCGAACATAAACTTCTTTATTCCTTCAAGGGAGAGGTGCCCGAAGAAGAGTACACCATTCCCCTGGGGGTAGGGGAAGTTAAGAGAGAGGGAAAGGATGTGACTGTGTTTGCCACCTCTATCATGGTGCATAAAGCCCTGAAGGTAGCGGAAGAACTGGATGAGGAGGGGATAAGCGTAGAAGTGGTGGACCCTCGCACCCTTAAGCCTCTGGATGAGGAAATTCTCATCCAATCGGTGAGGAAAACCAGCCGGCTGGTGGTGGTGGATGAGGGACCCAGGTCAGGTGGATTTGCTGCCGAGGCCGTGGCCATAGCGGTGGAAGGCGCTTTTGACTATCTGGATGCGCCAGTTCAGAGAGTGGCCGCCCCGGATACTCCTGTTCCCTATAGCCTGCCTCTGGAGAAGGCCTATATTCCCGATGAGGGGAAAATAAGAGCAGCCATCCAAAGAACCTTGAAATAATCACTCCAGGCTGTTACCTTAATAGAAGCCGAAAGTCAAGCCTGGATTTAAGTGGAAAATACCCGGTATTTTCCTCTGAAAATGCATCTTAATTTTCATGTTCCTTTGTGCCATCTGTGGCATGAGGGTTTCATGGTTCGAGGACGATGATGCCATAATGACAAACCAAGTAAAAAACAATGCCCCACTCAAGGGGCGGCGATGGGCTGGGGCAATGATGGTGATTTTCGTGGTGCTCGAAGGGTGGCCGCATAATGATTAATCAGGAGGAAGAGTTATGCTCAAAGAGGTAATCATGCCCCAGTTGGGTCTCACCATGACCACCGGCACTATTCAGAAGTGGCTTAAGAAGGAAGGAGATCAGCTAGAGAAGGGTGAGCCCATCCTGGAGGTCATGACCGATAAAGTTACTATGGAGGTGGAATCCTTCGACTCGGGCATCCTGAAGAAGATAGTGGCCCGGGAAGGAGAGGAGATTCCGGTCACCCAGGTCATTGCCTATATTGGTGATGAGAAGGATGAACCTTCCCCCGAGTTGATAGCCCGGGCCACAGAGGCTAAGGCTGCCCTTGCCTCCGAGGCTGCCGCAGTAGCGGAACCTCAGAAAGAGCCGGCCCTGGCCGAAGAGGAAGAAGGGGGCAGAATTAAGGCCTCACCTCTGGCTCGAAGACTGGCTCAGGAGAAGGGGCTTGATCTCAGGCTCATCAAGGGCTCCGGTCCCGGAGGACGCATTACTAAAGAGGATGTCCTCAAGGCTGCCGAGGAGAAAGAGAGAAGGCCTGCTCCTGCTGAAGCGGCCAGGGTTGCTGCACCTCAGATTGCTGGGGCTCCCCAGGTGGCCGAAGTCATCCCTCTGACCGGCCTCAGAAAGATCATTGCCGAGCGCCTATCGGAGAGCTTCCGAAACGCACCTCATATCGTCATTACCATGCAGGTGGACATGACCCAGGCTCAGGTTCTGAGGGATAGCCTTCTCTTTTTGGTGGAAGAAAAGTGGGGAGTCAGACTTTCCTACACTGATATCATTCTTAAGGCCACCGCTCTGGCTCTCAAGGAATATCCCGGGCTCAACTCCAGCCTGGTAGGCGAGGAGATTAAGATATACCAGGATATCAACATCGGTCTGGCTGTAGCCATCCCCGATGGCCTGATTGTGCCCACTATCTTTGGGACGGATGGGCTATCTCTCTCCGAGATAGCCAGGAAGAGGGAAGAGCTGGTTAAGAAAGCCCGGGAGGGCTCCCTGAGTTTAGATGAGGTAGGTGGAGGCACCTTCACCATGTCCAATCTGGGCATGTATGGAGTAGAGAGCTTTTCTGCCATCATCAACCCTCCCCAGGCAGCCATTCTGGCAGTAGGGGCTATAGAGGAAAAAGCCGTGGTGAGAGAGGGCCAGATCGTTATTCGGCCTCAATTAACTCTTTCCCTTTCGGCAGATCATCGGATGGTCGACGGAGCCCTGGCTGCTCAATTCCTGGCCAGAGTCAGGGAACTTTTGGAAAGTCCCTATCTTATGTTGATCTCAGGGTAGCTAGTGATCTCCAGGCAATTCGTCAATCTGGTCTCGTCACCCGTGAACCATGATAACATGAAACCCTCATGTCACAGGTGACACAAAGGAGCATAAAATTTAAGATGCATTTTCAGAGGAAAATGCTGAGCATTTTCTACCGAACTGACTGAAAGGAAGTACCCATGTCTCCAGAGGACCAGGGAGTAGTCAAAGCTGATGTTGCTATCGTCGGTGCCGGCCCAGGTGGCTATGTAGCCGCCATCCGGGCTGCTCAACTGGGGCTAAGGGTGGTTCTGATAGAAAAGGATGAGTTGAGAGGAACCTGTCTCAATAAAGGCTGCATTCCCACCAAAGCCATGCTGGCTTCCACCCATCTTTTCTCTGCCTTGCGGAGAGGTGAAGAATTTGGCATTTCGGTGGGGGAAGTCAAAGCCGATGTAGCCAGAATGGTTCAGAGGAAAGATAGGATAGTCTCCACTCTGGTCAAAGGGGTGCAATACCTGCTCA
>NZ_BLRZ01000078.1 GCF_013281975.1 Candidatus Hakubella thermalkaliphila
AAAGGGGAATTTCCATCTCCCAGGAGACCTCATCACACCTCACCAATGAAGGCGTTATCGATGCCTACGTTCACCAGGGTGGTCGGATTGGCGTACTGGTGGAGGTAAATTGTGAGACTGACTTTGTAGCCAGAAATGAAGAGTTCAGAGCTTTTGTCCATGACCTTGCTCTCCATATAGCGGCATCTAACCCCCTGTTTGTATCTCGGCAGGATGTCCCTGATTCTCTTCTAAGCCAGGAAAAAGAGATCTACCGCAAACAGGCTCTTTCCGAAGGTAAGAAGGAAAATGTTGTGGAAAAGATAGTAGAGGGCAAAAACAAGTTCTATGGGGAGATCTGCCTTCTGGATCAGCCCTTCATCAGGGATCCCGAGAAGACAGTTGAACAACTTCTGATCGAGATGATTGCCAGGATGGGGGAGAATATCGAAATCCGAAGATTTACCAGGGTTCAGTTGGGCGAGCGTGTTTGAGGCGGGAATCGCGGTTGTCTGACAGAACTCCATCTCCGTTGCCCAAATACAAAAGAGTGCTGGTCAAGCTAAGCGGTGAGGTGCTTCTCGGCTCTCATCAATACGGTATTGATTCCACTGTGGTTGAGGCCATTGCCCAGAAGATCAAGGAGGTAGTAAATATGGGCGTGGAGGTGGCCGTAGTGGTAGGTGGAGGCAATATTTTTAGAGGCATCTCAGCCAGCGCCAGGGGGATGGACCGGGCCACGGCGGATAGCATTGGCATGCTGGCTACAGTTATGAACGCTCTTTCCCTTCAGGATGCCCTGGAACGATTGGGTGTCTTCACGCGGGTCTTAACCGCCATCTCAATGCAAGAGATTGCTGAGCCCTATATCAGGAGACGGGCTATAAGACACCTGGAAAAGGGCAGAGTGGTCATTTTGGCCGCGGGAATAGGCAATCCCTATTTCACCACCGATACTACTGCTGCCCTACGGGCTTTAGAAGTGAAAGCGGAAGCCATTCTGAAGGCGACCAAGGTAGATGGAGTTTACGACACCGACCCCACGGTGAACCCCTATGCCAAAAAATTTGACTCCCTCACCTATCTGGAAGTGTTGCAAAAAGAACTAAAAGCTATGGATGATACGGCGGTGTCTCTGTGCATGGATAATCATATCCCCATCATCGTCTTCAACCTGAGCGATCCGGATAATATCAGAAAGGCCATCTTGGGCCAGAAGATAGGAACCATAATAACTCAAGGGGAATGATGGACCATGAAAGACAAAATTTTGAAAGATGTGGAAGAGAAAATGAAAGCAACGGTAGAGAAAACCGGTCATGAATTTGCTACTATCCGCACCGGCCGGGCCTCTGCCAGCCTTCTGGACCGGGTTCAGGTAAACTACTATGGCAGCCCAACTCCTCTCCGACAGCTTGCCAACATCTCGGCCCCCGAGCCAAGGCTTCTGACTATCCATCCTTATGACCCCAATTCCTTGAAAGGCATTGAGAAAGCCATTCTGCAGTCCGACCTGGGTCTCACTCCATCCAGCGATGGTACGGTAATCAAGCTGGCCATTCCCCCTCTCACCGAAGAGAGAAGAAGAGATCTGGTGAAAGTAGTGAGAGGTATGGCTGAGGATGCCAGAGTAGCCATTCGCAACATTCGCCGGGAGACTATCGAAACTTACCGCAAGATGGAGAAGAACAAAGAGATTACGGAGGATGATCTGAGGCGTTTGACCGCGGAAGTTCAGGATCTGACGGACAAATATGTCAGCCAGATCAACGATCTATTGGCCAGGAAAGAAAACGAGGTTCTGGAAGTTTAGACCCTCTTTCCGGCTTACGTAGAAAATAGCCAATATTTCCCTCTGAAAATGCATCTTAATTTTCATGTTCCTTGGTGCCAGTTGTGGCAGGAGGGTTTCATGTTATCATGGTTCGCGGCAGATGCTTGGGTCAGGGCAAATAAGCTAGAAATAGGTTCTCCGTTTCCATTTCGAGAGTGCGGTCACTGAATGACAAATTACCAGAAATTCTTGGGAAAGATGAGTACTTTTATCCAGTTTACCAATTTGACGCGCCGCCTTTTAGGAGATAAGGAAGAGAGTTTGTTTAGAAGACTGGACAGATCCAGAATCCCTCAGCACGTGGCCATCATCATGGATGGAAACGGAAGATGGGCCCAGAAGAGGGGTCTTCCCAGGATAGCTGGGCACAGAGAGGGAATAGAGGCTATTCGGCGGATCCTTAAGATTGCGGTCGAGATAGGAGTTAGATACCTTACCCTTTTTTCCTTCTCCACGGAAAACTGGAACAGACCTGAAGTCGAGATAGATGGACTGATGGAACTTTTTCGGGAGGCCTTCAAACGAGAGCTAGATGAACTGAACAGGAATGGAGTAAGGCTGAGAGCTATTGGGCATTGCCAGAAGTTCCCACCTGATGTCTACCGTTCCATCCTGGAGGCTGAGAAGATCACCAAAGACAATAACCGTCTATTTCTCTATCTGGCTGTAGGTTATGGAGGCCGAGATGAGATCGTCGATGCTACCAGGAAAATAGTTGACGATGCGGTGGCGGGTAAAATTCACAAGGAGGAGATTGATAAGGAACTTTTCCAGCGCTACCTTTATGCAGAAGACTGTCCTGATCCAGATCTTCTGATTAGAACCAGTGGGGAGCTCAGGATCAGCAACTTTCTTCTCTGGCAGGCGGCTTATTCGGAGTTTTATTTTACTGAAACTCTGTGGCCTGATTTCGACAGAGTCGACTTCCTGAAAGCTATTATCTCTTTTCAGAAACGGAAGAGGAGATACGGCGGAGCTGATTTGGCATAAGAGACATGGATAGAGAAGAGCGATAGATGATCAGATTGCGTCTCTTGACTTCCCTGGTGGCCATTTCCATTGCTCTGGTCCTCATCTTTTGGGGAAGCCTGCCCTTTGCCCTTTTCATTCTGACTGCCTCCATCTGGGGATGTGTGGAATTCTATAATATGGCCAGATTCGCCGGGAGGAGGCCTTTCTTCATTCTGGGATGTGGACTTACAGTATTCCTGGTTCTGAGTATTTACTATTTTGGACTTTTAGGTATAAGTCTGGCTATACCTGTGGTGGTGATTGTGGTGTTAATCTACTCTTTTCTGTTAAATCTAGAGAGAGGGGATTTCACCGATGCAGCTCTGACCGTGATGGGAGTACTATATTTCCCTCTCATCTCTTTCCTGATTCTGTTACATCGTTTCGAGAGAGGTGTCTACCTGGTGACCCTGGTCCTGGCTCTCTCCTGGATAAATGACGGGGCAGCCTATTTGATAGGCTCCACCTGGGGCCAGAGAAAGTTAGCTCCCCATATAAGTCCCAATAAGACCATAGAGGGAGCAGCAGGGGCATTGGCTGTTACCATTCTATTTTCCCTTATCCTGTTTCCCCTTGTCCTGGGTCCCTTTGTGGGACTGGTTTCGGTGGGCCTGCGGGCCATTTTTGGTCTGGCTATCTCGATTCTGGCTCAACTAGGCGATCTGGCGGAATCTTTTATGAAGAGAAAATTCGAACTGAAAGACTCGGGAAATACTTTTCCTGGACAAGGCGGTCTCCTGGACTGCGGCGATAGTGTGGTTTTTAACGCCGTATTCTCATATTGGTTCTTCTATCTCTTGCAACTGTTCTGACTCTATCCGCTCTTCTCCTTAATTTCTGGTTGTCTCTAGGAGAGGTTTGAGTATCTCCCCAAAATGGTTAGAAAGAGTCCTTGTTCCCGATTTTTCCTCTTGGTTTTAGAGGATACTATAACATTTTGGAGGTCTTATTTGACAGTTTTGCTATTATCTAACTATGATTTAATAAGTGGTGATTTATGATGAGCTTTTTATTCACCATGGCAGTATCAATCATAGCCTTTGGAGCTATGATTGTGGCCCACGAATTTGGACATTTTCTGGCCGCCAAGATCAGTGGTATTGGGGTGGAGGAGTTTTCTATCGGCTTCGGCCCCAAGCTCTTCTCTTTCCGAAGAGGTGAGACCGTCTACGGCCTGGGCATCTTCCCCCTCGGTGGCTACAATAAGCTGGTGGGTATGGACCCCACAGAGCAGTTGGCCACTGAGGATGCTGGCTACCCGCAACGGGACGGAAAAACCCCAGTAGGTATGGACCCCACAGAGCGGTTGGCTACAGAAAGGGAGCGCCTCTCTTTCTATAACAAGCCAATTCTTCACCGGGCCTTTACCATTCTCTTTGGCCCTTCCATGAACTATGTCTTTGCGGTTTTTCTGCTCACCATCTTCTTCATGATGGGGACCTATTTTCTCACTCTGGAGATTGAATCCATAATGCCCGATTCGGCTGCTGAAGCAGCGGGGTTTCAGGTAGGAGATAAGGTAGTGGCGGTGGAAGGCCAGGAAATCAAAGACTGGGAGGAGCTGGTGCGAATTACCCAGGAGCATCCTGGGGACAGACTTAACTATGTGGTGGAGAGAGACGGAGAGCAACTGACTATAGAAGCAACGGTGGGAAAGAGGGGAGAAGTTGGCTTTCTGGGGATAGGCCCCCGCCTGGTCAAGAAAGAACTGGATCTTTTCCCGGCCGCCCTAAGTTCTCTCCGGGCTTCCTATAATATAACCAGACTTTATTTTCACGGTGTGATCAGGTTAGTTAGAGGGCAGCTCCCCGTGGAGGAGGCCAGGCCGGTCAGTCCGATAGGCATAGTCAATATAACCCAGCAGGTAGCTGCCAGGGGATGGCAGAACCTGCTCTCTTTTTTGGCTATCCTGAATATCATTCTGGCTATTAGCAATCTTATCCCCTTGCTCCCTTTGGATGGTGGTCACATCCTCCTTCTCCTAATCGAAAAGGTGCGGGGGAGAAGGTTAAGTAACCAGGTGGTGGGAATTATGAACACCATTGGCATTATCCTACTCATAACCATTTTTTCCATCGCTCTTTATCTGGACGTCTTTAACCCCATCAACCTGACCCAGATGCGATAATTCAATAGGCTGGAAGCTTGATTCTTGAAAAAGATGGAAATTCAGAGAAGAAAGACCAAAAAAATCTATATTGGCAGTGTGCCCATCGGAGGAGATGCTCCCCTTACGGTTCAGTCCATGACCAAGACCAGGACCTCTGATGCGGATGCGACCATCAGCCAGATCAACGACCTCTACCAGTCTGGTTGTCAGATCGTGCGAGTGGGTGTCTCTGATCATGCCTCGGCAGCAGTTCTAAAAAGGATAGTTAAAGCCTCCCCTCTTCCCATAGTGGCTGACATTCATTTTAGTTATAGGCTGGCTCTGGCCGCTCTGGAGGCCGGTGTTCATGGGGTGCGTATTAATCCAGGCAATATTGGGAGCAAGGAAAACATCAGAAAGATTGTCCAGGCTGCTTTAGCGAGAGGTGTTCCTATCAGAATCGGGGTGAATGCGGGATCTCTAGAGAAAGACCTGCTGGAAAAATATGGCCGGCCCACCCCGGAGGCTCTGGTGGAGAGCGCTCTGAGAGAGGTAAGGACTTTGGAGGATCTGGGTTTTTATGATATTGAGATATCGGTTAAAGCTTCCTCGGTCCTGGAGACCGTAGAGGCTAATCGCCTCCTGGCTTCCCGCACAGAATATCCCCTCCATCTCGGGGTCACCGAGGCTGGATCCGGTCTGGCGGGTATTATCAAATCCGCAGTGGGGATAGGCACTCTACTAATAGAAGGAATTGGCGACACTATTCGGGTCTCCCTGACTGGAGATCCTGTAGAAGAAGTGACCGTGGCCAGAGAGATATTGAAATCTCTGGGCCTGTTGAAAGAGGGCATAAATATCATCTCTTGTCCCACCTGTGCTCGCTGTCAGGTGGATCTCTTGTCCATCGTCCAGGAATTTTCTGAGAGAACCAGGGATGTGAAGAGCCTCCTGGATGTGGCTATTATGGGATGTGTGGTAAATGGGCCCGGAGAGGCCCGAGAGGCCGAGATGGGCGTTGCTCTGGGTCGCACCAATGGCCTTTTCTTCCAGAAAGGAGAAGAAAAGGGAAGGATACCTCTGGCCAAGCTCCTGGATCTCTTGGTAGAGGAAGTAAGGAAAGCAGATCGAGAAAAACAACTGGCGGAGACACATAAGACCTGAAGATGTTTTGAAAATTGGTGAGAGAAAACCATGAGATATTCTGAGTATTTCTTGCCCACCACCAGAGAAATTCCTGCTGATGCCGAGCTGGCCAGCCACATTTATTGCCTGAGAGCTGGTCTGATTCGTAAGGTGGCTTCGGGAATCTATATATTTCTGCCTCTGGGGATGAAAGTGCTCCAGAAGATCGAAACTATCATCCGCCAGGAGATGAATGCCAAAGGGGCCCAGGAAGTGCTCATGCCCGTCCTTCAGCCGAAGGAGCTATGGGAGAAGAGTGGTCGCTGGACAGAGTACGGGCCAGAGATGATGAGGCTCCGGGACAGACACGAGCGAGATTTCTGCCTCGGCCCCACCCATGAGGAGCTGATAACTTCTACGGTGGATGCGGAGATCTTTTCCTATAAGAAGCTACCCCTTCATCTCTACCAGATTCAGGTCAAGTTCAGAGATGAGATCCGGCCTCGCTTCGGCCTTCTGCGGGGGAGAGAGTTCATTATGAAGGATGGATACTGTTTCTGTAGGAACCAGAAGGAACTGGAAGTTATCTACCAACAGATGTATGAGGCTTACGCGCGGGTCCTGGAAAGATGTGGACTGGACTATGCGGTGGTGGAGGCGGAAAGCGGCATTATCGGAGGCGAGGTTTCCCATGAATTTGTGGTCCTGGCGGATGCCGGCGAGAGTGAGCTGGTTCTCTGTCCGGGCTGTGGATATGCTTCCAATGCTGAGCTGGCCCACTTCTCTTGGACCACCATCCCTGACCGGGAGGACATGAAAGAGGCTGCTCTGGTGGAGACAGCAGGAATAAAGACTATCGAAGCCCTGGCTCACTACCTCTCCGTCGAGCCCAAGAAAACCATTAAAACCATGCTGGTCCAAGAGGGCAAGAATATCTTCGCTATCCTGATCCGAGGAGATCGGGAACTGAGTCTGGCCAAGAGCGCCCGACATCTGAGAAGGAGCATCGGGCTGGTAGAGCAGGATACTCTGAACGCCCATCCGGAAATCAGGATGGGCTATGTGGGCCCCTTTGGCCTGAATGCGATACCAATCCTGGCTGACCTGGAACTAAAAGAATCCCAAAACATGGTCATTGGCGCCAACCGAGACAATTTTCATATGGTTAATGCCAATGTGGGGCGGGATTTTCAGGTAGATGAGTGGGGAGATTTCACTTATCCAGTTTGGGGAGACAAATGCAGCAAGTGCGCCAACGAACTGGAGTTCAAGCGGGGAATCGAAGTAGGCCATATTTTTCAGTTGGGGACAAAGTACAGCAAGAGCCTGGGGGCTACCTTTATTGATGAGGATGGTCAGAGCCAAAATTTCGTTATGGGCTGCTTTGGCATCGGAGTAACCAGGCTTCTGGCATCCATTATTGAGCAGAAACATGATGAGCGGGGCATCATATGGCCTGTTTCTGTTGCCCCGTTCCAGGTCATCATCCTCCTGCTTAATCCCACTAATAACAGGCAGAGGGAAGCAGCAGAGCACCTTTACGAGATATTCCAGAAGCACGGCCTGGAAGTTCTTCTGGATGATAGAGATGAGAGAGCTGGGGTCAAGTTTACCGACGCGGAGCTTCTGGGGATACCTTTTATATGCCTCATTGGCAATAAACTGGAGAGAGAAGGTCTGGTAGAGGTTAAAATAAGGGAAAGTGGCGATAGCTTCGAACTCCCTCTAGAAGGGGTCGTCTTCAGGATTCAGGAGATTATGGGTAATCAGGAAAGGGGAATTCAGGTTGATAAAGGGGATACTTTTTGATCTGGGTGATACCATTGTAATTGAGGACTCCGTCACCAGCTTGCTGGACCCCCAGGCCAAATTAGTGCCATACGCCAAAGAGGTCATATCCGCCCTCAGTGGACAATACAGGCTGGCCGTAGTCACCAACACCTTTGTTTCTACCAAACTGGAAGTAAAGATCGCTCTGCATAATCTTGCTCTGGATCAGTATTTTGATGTCATCGTCACCTCAGTGGACGTGGGATACGAAAAACCTCATGAAGAGATATTCAGGGTAGCTCTGCAGGAACTGGGGTTCCGACCCTCTGAGGTGGTCATGGTAGGAGACAGGATCGAGAAAGATGTGGTCGGCGCCAACAGGATGGGTATTGTTTCCATACTCTGCAAGTGGAATGATCGTTATCCTGAACAAATCAAAGGGGAAATGGAAAAACCCACCTATTCTATCCACTCCCTTAAGGAACTTCCCCAGATCTTATCTCAGATGAAATGAGCCCTTGGATCAGAAAGAGCCACATTCCCCTCGAAGATAACGCCTCCATCGTGGTGATCGGTGGAGGATTATAAAGGAGAGAGGCAGGTAGCAAGGAAAGAGCCTCGCCTTTATCGAGCTTTCTTTAATATCCTCTCTGGTTACCAGACCTACCGGCAGATTGTTAAGAGCTGTCTGGCTCCCGGTCTGTTCTTCAAGTTAGCCAGAGCTGTGATTCTCTATCTGCTGGAAGGAAAGGGTCCCACTGGCAAGACTTTTCTGGACTGTCTCCTCTGAGTTTTCCAGGTTCTTTGCTCTCGCTTCTCTAGTAGTTACGTAGTTCTATATCCTTCGCATGGGTCACCCCTTCGTGTCGAAGTACCCCGTTGCCTCACGTAAAAATGTACTCGAAATCTTTGGTCTTTTCGCCCTCCTTTCTTCTAAATTGCTCTTTTAGTGTGAGTTCATAGGACCTTAAGGTCATGTTCTTTGGTGTAGTTCTGCTGGTATAAGGTTTAGGTACTGAGAAGGAAATCCCCTGGCTCTGGGTGAGCATGGCTTGCCTACTGGCCTTAGAGGTTAAGCTTGGTCCCCAAAAATGCATCATCAAATGTCCTCTTCTACCTGCTTCAGTTTAGCCTTAAACTCTGGGCTATGTCCCCAGGGCCTGCCTCTCTCAAAGAGCCAACAGTGAACCATCTCGTGGCGGAGTGTGGCTTCCATCGTCTCCCAGCCAAGCTCCTTTAGATGAGACAGGGAGAGTCTAATTACCCTCTGGCTGGGTATGGATAGACCCTGGGTTCTCCTCATCCTCCGACTGAGCTCCAACCGATAGTCCCTGCTCAGCTCTCCCTTAAGAGGCTGTCTAAAAACTCCAATTTCAAAAACTCATCTCCCACTTCGCCCCTAAAAAGGAGCTAATTTCGCATAAAACTTCCCACGTTGACCTCAAAATCAGATCTC
>NZ_BLRZ01000079.1 GCF_013281975.1 Candidatus Hakubella thermalkaliphila
TTAAGAAGGGTAAAAGTTTGCATGATAGCTTGAAGGTTAAAGTCCTTGGGATTTTAGTTTTTTTGACGGAGGTGCTCCATGTTAAAGACATTGAAGGAAATTAAAGAAGAAGGCTGGGATGCCCTTATTGAAAGACTGGGCGTGGCAGGTGCGACTATGTTCGTATTAGAAAGTGAAGAGGGATATGGAGATTATACCACAGAGAGAAAAAAAATATTCGCTGAAAAAAGTCTGGACGACATTGTCAGAGAAATAAAGGCGTTAAAACGTGAGTATTAAGGGCTACATAAAAAGGCCTGATAAAACCCGGTTCTTTCATCCCATTGCCTGCTGGCCACGCGCTTAGCGCGAGAAAACGCTATGGAGATCTTTCGTAAATGGAACTATCTGTGCAGCGAACTACGCTACCTGAGGTGACACAGAAAGGCCATTTGGTGGCAGGCACTGTAGAGCTTCAGAGAAGGCCACGATGAGCGGTTTCAGTCGGGAGCAACGCAGGAAGATTGTGGGCCTTGAAGTGCGGCATGCTGTAGTCTCCTTGATTGTATACGTTACTTGGAATTGAGATCCATGATTTAGACGAAGCAGCGCCAAAACGCCAAGTCTTCTTATGCAGAAAGGAACAGCCCGCATTTACCGATTTATACAGACTGTATAATCATTGTTAGGCCGCACATCTATAACTTGTCATTGCATCCTTCGCTGATATAATGTGTTATGTGATTCAGTAAAGCGAGGTGGTTTATGTCTGCAAATACTGAGCAAGTCCTTAAGCAGGCTTTGCGGCTCTCGCCGATTGAGCGTGCGGAGTTGGTGGAGCAACTTCTGAGCAGCTTTGAGTTTCCAGCACGTGAAACGCTTGACTCCTTGTGGGCCCAAGAAGCCGAAGAGCGCATTGATGCATTCGAGCGTGGAGAACTTAAAGCCAAGTCTGCGCAGCAAGTGTTTCAGAACCTTGACCAGCAGAAGTAATGATGAAGGTTGAATTTCTCGATGTTGCTGAAGCTGAGTTTACAGAGGTGATAGCTTACTACAATCAACAAAGTGAAGGGCTTGGTTACGAATTTGCAGCCGAAGTCAAACGGACTATTGGTCGCATTGTGCAATATCCCGAAGCTTGGGCACCTCTTTCCAAAAGGACACGTCGCTGTCGAACAAATAGGTTTCCCCGTGGAATTATCTATCAAGTCAGATCGGGAACAATCCTGATTGTAGCAATAATGCATCTTCGTCAAGACCCACAAATATGGAAAGATCGTGTTCGATCCTTGTAATCATAGGGAGCGGCCTAACAAGGCGCTGCACCTGACCACCAGGGCGTCGCGGTCCGGCGAGGGTCGTTTTGCAAATGGGAGTTTAACTTTTAGTCGAGGCTTGTTCTGCAAACCCCTGGTGGCAGGTGAGCTTGGTCGTTAGGCGCACGGAGAACGCAAATGCTGATGAGTAACTTCTTGAGGCAGACGAGAGCTGGTGGAGCGACCGAGGCTTCGGATGTGCTCGTCCAGTGCCTGCAGGACCTGTTGCGCCGGCTCGTGTCGCGAAAGGGGGTGAAGCACGCGATCATAGCCGTCGAGCGCGGTGACGAGTCATTCCGTTGGATCGGCGCCGCGGGTGACGCGAAGCCGGACGGCACGCCGATGCGGGCAGACACACCCTTCTTCATCGCCAGCGTCGACAAGCTGTTCACCGCGACTGTCATCCTGAAGCTGCGCGAACGCCGTCACGTCGGTCTGGACGAACCGATTTCGACCTATCTCCCGCAAACGCTGATCGGCGGACTTCACCGGTTGGGCGGGGTCGACTACACCGGCACAATCACCGTCCGTCACCTGCTCAGCCATACCTCGGGCCTGGCGGACTGGTTGGAGGACCGCCCGAAAGGCGGCCGGAGCCTGGTCGAGCGTCTGATCCACGAGGGCGACATGTCGTTGAGCATCGACGATCTGGTTCACATCGTACGCGATCAGCTCCCCCCGCACTTCCCGCCCCAGCCTGTCAAAGCGAAGCGGCAGAAGGTACGCTACTGCGACACCAACTACGTGCTGCTCATCGCCATCATCGAAGCGGTGACCGGTCAGCCGCTGCACCAGGTGCACGAGGAGCTTCTGTTCCGGCCCCTGGATCTGCGACACACCTGGCTCGCCGGTCACTCCAGGCCGCTCGAACCCACGCCCAAGCCTGCGATGCTCTGGGTCGACAGCGAGCCGGTGGAGATCCCCCTGATGATGCGCTCGTTCTGGGGTGTCTACAGCACGACCGAGGACACCCTGAGCTTCTTGCACGCGCTCATTCGGGGTGAGGTCTTCGACGACCCGGCGACGCTCAGCTTGATGCAGCAACGCTGGAACCGCTTCACCTTCCCGCTTGACAAAGCGGCGCTGCGCGCTCCCGGTTGGCTCATCGAGTACGCGCTCGGGATGATCCGCTTCCGCCTGCCCCGTGCCCTCACGTCTCTACATCCCATGCCGGCGGTGTTCGGACACACGGGCTCGACCGGTACCTGGTTGTTCCACTGTCCGGAGCTGGATGTGCTGCTCTCGGGCACCGTGGACCAGGCGACTGCCGGTGCCATCCCGTACCGGCTCGTCCCCAAGATCCTCAGGGCCGTCGATTCAGCCGCCCGCTGAACCGATCGGCTCTCAGTAGCTTATACGGACAGATGCAGGGAATGATCAGGGTGTTCGGATGCATACTACGGCGGCCTAATCATTGTTAGCCCGCTATCCGCTCAGTCGCGGTATGTCGTTTCTTGTGTAAAGGACAAGTCTAATGGGAAAATTCCTTGAAAGCGAAAAGCGCCGCCAAACCAAGTTCAAAGCCAACTCACCTTATTTCTCCGAAGCGGCTCGTGCAGACGGCGTGTATAAAGGCAAGCCGCGACCTTTTTGCTTGCCACTTGATTGTGCTGAAGAGAACCTTTTCCCCGAAATTCGCCAAACTGCTCCAGCCTACTTTGATGCTCAAGGCATCAAATGGCACGATGGGCGGAACGGCAAACCAAGCAATCATCTCTGCGATTCACAAGTTTGTTGTGTCAACTTCCTTTTTCCATTTGCACAAAAGCCCCGTGCGCTGGCTGAAGTCTTACGCCCCATCTTTCCTGGCTTGCGTGAAATGCTCCCGGTAGAAAATGGGCAATATGTCGCCTTCGAGTGGATAGGTCAGGAAAACTACTTGGGCGAGAGAATATCCCGTAACGGTAAACGCACGCGCGGAGCAAACTTTACCAGTGCAGACGCAGCCGTGTTATTCGAACGAAGTGATGGAAAGCGACAGATGGTCTTGATTGAATGGAAATATACTGAATCGTATGGAAGTGTACCGCTTAAAGTCGCCGCAAGTGGCACAGACCGAACAGAAATCTACAAACCGCTTTATCTACGGAATGATTGTCCACTCAACAAAGACCTTCTGCCCAGTTTTGATTCACTGTTCTACGAGCCGTTTTATCAGTTGATGCGCCAGCAGTTTTTGGCCCACGCGATCGAAAAGGCGCACGAGTTGGGCGCAGATGCGGTGAGTGTGTTGCACATAGCCCCAGCACGAAACACCGATTTTCATAGAATCACTTCGCCTGAACTGTCAAACCTGGGTGAAACAGTAATAGACGTGTGGACAAGATTGGTGCGAATAGAGGACAGATTTATCAGCGTAAGTACTGAACGCTTATTCGCCAAGCAATTACCCGAGATACAAGCGTGGAGCGAATACGTCGGCAAGAGATATGCTTGGGTTCAAGCAGGGTCTATGGGTTCATAGTGGAGTGCGGGCTAACAAGAGCTTGCACCCGACGGTGCTGGCGTGGCTGGTCAGCGGCGGCTCCACGCGCTTTATAGTTGATCTTGTGTTGAGGTGGGTTTTCCCGCAGTCGCGGCGCGGGTGAAGCCCAGCCCGTTCGGCGGCTCGTTGCCAGCATCCTCATAGCACTGACACACAGGTATAACCTATGCCAAGGATTTGGACACTCGGAAGCACCAATAGAAGAACGCAGTTCACTTATACTGGCAACGTCAGCACTGGCGTTACGTTGCTGTTCACTGGCAAGCCATATATATCGCCAGAGTTCTTCAAAGCAATCTTGACGCGATTCGATGGCAGAACCATCGCTGGTGGCTTTAGCATGACAGACCCGACGCCCAGTGGCTTGGGTCAATGGGTGGAGTAAAACTCCAAGCGACTTAATGGCATAAGCCTCACCCCACGGCATGCATCTTTCATCGCCGCCATATTGGTACACGAAGGGTTGATTACCAGCAGTCTCACGGGGAATGCGGTCTATCTGCATTTTCCAACGACGCGCTGAGCAGTAGCAACAAAGGCGAATTCACCAATGGCAACATATAGGGAAATTCAAGACTATATCAAGAGAAAGCATGGCTATACCGTGAAGACTTGCTGGATTGCTCATGTCAAGGAACTGACTGGACTTGAGCCTTGTATCGCACCTAATCGAATATCAGGGCAAAAGCGGCGACACCCATGCCCGAATGACAAGCGACCAGCGATAGAAGACGCCTTACGATATTTCCGAATGATATGATTGAGTGAAGTGTATGGTGCTTCCATTGTTGTTTTTGCGCCGCCCAACACCGCGTGCAGGCGACTTTGCTCCGCTCCGCTTCGTAAAGCGCCTGACGCGTACCATTAGACGTAATAAAGGATGCAAATGAAATTTACCCAATATTTTCTTTATGTCAGACAAAGACCGGATCGTGCTAAAATAAGAATGGAATGGATCGAAGATACCATCAAGAATCCAGCCTATACGGAGGTTCAGTCTGACGGAAGAATAAGAAAGTGGAAAAGGATAGAGGAAGAAGATAAAATCTTACGGGTAATATTGCTTCCTGATGGAGAGACCGTTCACAATGCCTTCTTTGACAGGAGCTTTAAGGGGGAGATGAAATGAAAATCAAATATTTTTCCGATACCGATACCGCATTAGTTGAGTTTTCCGACCACGAAGTTGCTGTAACCAAAGAGATTAACGAGAATATCTACATTGATCTAGATGCGTCTGGTAATTTGGTTGCAATGACTATTGAGCATGCCCACCAACAGGCGAGTCTGCCTTATTTATCTTACGAACAGATAGAAGCACAAATAGAACCAAAACGTCTAACAAGCCGCTCCACTTGACGCTTTACTGGCACGCGGCATGCAAATACTGGCAAGCCGCGCGCCAGACGCGCAAGTGAGCTTGGTCGTTAGACTGTGGGAAAACCCCCGTTGTCTTTACTCGCGAATCTAAATAGCCTAAGATTATAAAACCGCAGGTTCCGCAGAAGGGAAATTCTGAAAGGAAACCATGATTCGCCATGAATTGCAAAAACTGCTGAAAGAGGCAGCCAGAGCCATCCTCAAGGATGGGGAGAAGTTCCAGGAGAAGGAAAAGGAAATAGTTCTGGAAAAACCCAATCTGAGGGAACATGGAGACTGGGCCAGCAATGTGGCTCTGGTCCTGGCTGGAGTCTGCCGCCAGAATCCCCTGGTCATTGCTCAGGAGATTGTCCGATATCTGCCACAAGATCTTGGTTACGTAAAGGAAGTCAAAATCGCCCGGCCTGGCTTCATCAATTTCTATCTTTCCGACGACTACATCCTGTCCCAGTTGGGGGAGATTGCCCGGGACCCGCAGGATTATGGTAAGTGTGATCTGGGACAGGGAGTCAAACTTCAGATAGAGTTTGTCAGCGCCAATCCAGTTGGCCCTCTTCACATAGGTCACGGCCGCTGGGCCGCTCTGGGAGATTCTCTAGCCAGGATCTTCCAAAGCTGTGGGTACCAGGTGGAAAAGGAGTTCTATATTAACGACTATGGTCTTCAGGTCAGACTCTTCGGCCAGTCTGTTCTGGCTCGCTACCAGGAGCTTTTCGGCCTGCCTGCTACCTTCCCTCCTAACGGGTATAAAGGGGAGTACGTGAAGGAATATGCCCAGGAGCTAATAGGGCAGGTGGGGGACAAATTCGTCACCCAGCAAGGTGAAGAGGAGGAACTCATTTCCCGTGCTATTTCCATAGCTCTCCAGGATATCCGAGAGACGTTGGAGCTTATGGGGGTGGACTTCCAGGTATGGTTTAGTGAGAGGGTGCTGCATGAGGGGGGTGAGGTAGATAAGGTTATAGAGAAGCTAAAAGCTACCGGAAAGACTTATGAGCGAGAAGGAGCTCTCTGGTTGAGGACGACAGACTATGGAGATGACAAGGACCGGGTTCTGGTCAAGGCTGACGGAGAGAAGACCTATTTTTTGACCGATGTTGCTTACCATGAGAATAAGGTAGAAAGGGGATTTCAGAAGATCATCAATATCTGGGGGGCCGATCATCATGGTCATGTAAGAAGGATGGAGGCAGCTCTGGAGATCCTGGGCTACGACCCTGACCTTCTGGAAGTCATTATCGGGCAGTTGGTGAATCTGACCAGGAGAGGGAAGCCCTATAAGATGTCCAAGCGCTCCGGAGAAATGGTCACTCTGCGGGACCTGATAGAGGAAGTGGGTCCCGACGCTGTGCGTTATTTTTTCCTGATGCGGCCCTGCGATAGCATGCTTGACTTTGATATTGATCTGGCCCGGAGCCATAGCTCCAACAATCCGGTCTACTACATCCAGTATGCTCACGCCCGCATTCAAAGCATCATGCGTCTGGCCTCTTCCAGAGGAATAGAGGTGGAGGAAGCCTGGAGTTATCCCTACGACAGGTTTTCCCATCCTGGTGAAAGGGAGCTGGCTAAAGTTCTTATCTCCTTTCCCTATGTGGTCATAGATGCTCTTGAGCACCGGGCCCCCCATTTTCTGACCCAGTATGGGGAGGAGCTGGCCTCGGCCTTTCACGGGTTTTATACCCAGTGCCGGGTCATCAGCAAGGATAAAGATATGACCATGCGGCGCCTGGTTCTCGGTCTGATGGCCAGGGAGATAGTACGAAAGGTGCTTTTCCTTCTGGGGATTTCAGCGCCTGAAAGTATGTAGATGTTTGGGTACTCCAGTGCACGGGGCATTTCGGCACAGAAGAGCATTTAAGGTTTCAGTGTCAAGAGAACATACTCAGTTATACGACAGATAAAACCAGGAGGCGGCTATCTCATTGCGGGCTTCTTTTATTTTCTTGTCCACTATTTTTATAGCTTCCTGTGGAAGGAGATTTCTATCTGTAGTCGGGATCTTCAGGTCAAATTGCAACTGTCTCCTGGTGGTAGAGGAGCGGCGGCGAGGGGGTTTTATACTTTGGTAGGTCCCCAGCAGCCTTTCTTGAGGAAAGTCCAGAATAAGGTCGGCCAGTTTGTGGTAGGAAAGCTGAGGGATGGTTCTCACCCTTCCCTCTGCCTGCTGGGGGTCATCAAACTCCTCGTAGTAAATGAGAATTGATTTGTCCGGATTGTAAAGATATTTTTTCCACTGAGCATAAAAGCGGCATATGCTTGTGGAGAGATCGGGAAGGGTCAGGGAGATAAATCTATCGTTGCCGTCATAGAAGAGGCAGAAATAGTACTTTTTGTTTCTCATAAGTTACCCCCCAAAGGTTTTTTGCCACGGCTCCTTCCGGGAGTGTTTTTAGGCTTTTCGCAATTTCATGATCTGTACTCATTATAAGGGTAGGACCTCTGGAAATCAAGGATTTCCCAGACAGGGTCTGGAATTTCCGAGACACTGATGCGGAAATTCCCGCTATCCTGGGGTCATTACTTTACCAATCACCTCGATGGGTTGATACGAAACGATAATCGTGTTATAATCGAAGAAACTTAACAGATTTAATAAGTTTCTATGAACAAACAAGTAGCGGAAAGTTTACAGAAAACCCTGGGTATTTCTCAAGAACAAGTGGTTCGCCAGGAATACGAGATGATCCTATTAAAACAGCTTTTCGAAAGTAGGCCAGGTAAATCATTTGTTTTCAAAGGGGGAACAGCTTTAAGATTAACCTACGGCTCACCCCGTTTTTCAGAAGACCTGGACTTTTCCGTGGTAAGTGAGTTTGACAAAGAGAAGCTAGATCGCTTGCTTAGGACAGTCGCTGACCAATACGAAGCCCTAAAGCTTGTTGAGACGATACAAAAGACCTACACCTATTTTGCTCTCTTCCGGGTCAAAGAAGACTTTCTGAGCCAGGCGTTTCCGATTAAGTTTGAAGCCTCGGTCCGCCCAGTTAGCTGGGAGAGGGGAAAGGATTATGAACTGCTAGTTTTAAGTAGCAAGGTGACCAACCTTACGGTCTTGGCTCAGGTAGCTAGTTTAGAGCGGATAGAGGAGGAGAAACGGGGCATCGAGCCGCCAAGAATCAGGGATATTTTTGATATGTGGTTTATTGGTCAGAAGTTGGGGAGGATCAGCCCGATGGATTTTCGGGGCTTCGAGCCAAGGGTGGTCAGGCGCGACTTGTATAAGTTTCTGCCCGAAAAAGACAAGAGGCTGATAGAGCAATGGTTACCAAAACAATGAGCAATATTGAGCTTTTACAGACCCTAAGGGGCTTTAATAAGCCTTATTTTACCGTGGCTGATTTGGAAAAAATCTTAGGCATGGGGAGGAACAGCCTGTACGTTACCCTCAACAGGCTAGTTGAGGGAGGCGTGCTTGTGAGATTAAGAAGAGGGGCTTACCAGCCTGAATTTCAAAGCCTGGGGTTGGAAAAAGTGGCTAATGAACTTTACTATCCCTCCTACCTCTCGTTTGAGTCAGCTTTATCAAGATACGGAATCTTAAGCCAAATTCCCTATTCTTTAACCT
Organism: Candidatus Hakubella thermalkaliphila; assembly: GCF_013281975.1. Classification (GTDB taxonomy): domain Bacteria; phylum Actinomycetota; class Humimicrobiia; order Hakubellales; family Hakubellaceae; genus Hakubella; species Hakubella thermalkaliphila. The sequence goes on from NZ_BLRZ01000079.1 coordinate 8,729, forward strand.
TTGCTACCACCAGACGCTCTAAAAAGCTTACCTTAACCGGAAGGGAAGTGGAGTACAGACAACTTAAGGAGGACTACTTTTTTGGTTATACATTAGAAAACGGTCTTTATATCGCTGAACCGGAGAAGGCGGTTCTTGATCAGCTTTATATGCTGACTAAGGGAAGAGCAACGAGTGATATAAGCGAGTGGTCGTTGGTGGGTCTGAAAAAAAGTAAATTCTTGCAATACAGTAAAAGCTTCCCTAAGACAGTTCAGGATAGGGCAAAGAAGCTAACTCCCAGGTTTGGCAAGTACATTGCTACTTTAGAGGAAAAGGAATCGTTTCTATCCAGTTGAGGTAGTGAAGAATGTAAATGGTCAACCGCGGTTGACCTTTGAGGAAGCCTACGCGCAAACGCCTTAAACTTCAGACTTCATCATCACTGTTATCTAATAGGAATTACGCAGTTGACTGCCTAATCCCCTAGCCAGTATGGTTATAACATAAC
>NZ_BLRZ01000080.1 GCF_013281975.1 Candidatus Hakubella thermalkaliphila
CATGTGGCTCAGGATATGAAATCGGTCGAAGACAATCTTGTCCTCTGCCCCCGGACATCCAAATCAACTCGACTGACCGTCCACAGCTCCTCAAGTCCCAGCAAATATCGATAAAGTTCGGTGTCTCGCATGGCTCCCTCCTGTCTCAATGGAATAAACCATGCTTATATCATAAATCGCTATCTATGGGTAGATACCCATGCTAAAATCGGAAGAACGGTTATAAGATTGTAAATGAAAGGACTGTTTTTATGAATATCGATGAGTTATGTATAAACACGATCAGGATGCTTTCTGTTGATATGGTGGAGGAAGCCAATTCAGGTCATCCCGGAATGCCAATGGGCGCGGCTCCTATGGCGTATGTTCTCTGGACAAGGTTTCTTAAACATAATCCTGAAAATCCAAAATGGCATGACCGGGATAGGTTTGTACTTTCTGCAGGTCACGGCTCTGCTCTTCTTTATTCGCTTCTGTATTTAACCGGATACGATTTGCCCATTGAAGAAATTAAGAGATTCAGGCAATGGGGAAGCAAGACGCCCGGGCATATTGAGTATGGAGATACGCCCGGAGTTGAATGCACGACAGGCCCTCTGGGGCAGGGATTTGGAATGGGCGTGGGAATGGCGATTGCCGAAAGATTTTTTGCGGCAAAGTTTAATCAACCGGGACATGAAATAGTAAATCACTTCACATATGTGATAGTGAGCGACGGAGATCTGATGGAGGGAATTGCCTCAGAGGCAGCGTCACTTGCAGGACACTTTAAGCTTGGAAAGCTGATATGCCTCTATGACAATAACCACATTTCTCTGTCAGGAGAGACAAAACTTACCTTCACCGAGGACGTATGCAAGAGGTTTGAGGCATACGGATGGCATATCCAGAATGTTGAGGACGGCAATGACATAGAAGCTGTTTCAAGAGCAATAAAAAAAGCACAGGAAGAAACAGAGCGTCCATCCTTGATTTCAGTAAGGACGCATATAGGCTATGGAAGCCCTCATAGGCAGGATACATTTGAAGTGCACGGCTCTCCGCTTGGACATGATGAGGTCACAGCCACAAAGAAGAACCTCGGCTGGCCCTTGGAACCAAAATTTTATATACCGAAAGAAGCTCTTACACAATCCAGGAAAGCGGTAGATAGAGGCGCACGACTTGAATCAGAATGGAAGGAGAAATTTAATTCGTATAGGAAAACATATCCTGAACTTGCATCTGAATGGGATAATATGATGAATTTCAAATTCCCTGATACTTGGGATAAGGACATACCTGTTTTTCCTCCTGACACTAAGGGCATTGCTACACGCGCTGCTTCCGGGAAAGTAATGAATGAAATTGCGAAGCATATCCCTTCTTTGATAGGCGGCTCTGCTGATTTGAATCCTTCAACCAATACTGAGCTTAAAGAAAAAGGCAATTTCCAGTTTCCTGATTCAGCGGATAAAAATGTGCAGGGTGCAGCATCAGGTGAATGGGGATATGGAGGCGCAAACATAGCTTTTGGCGTGCGAGAACATGCAATGGGAAGCATATCAAACGGAATGGCGCTTCATGGAGGCTTGATTCCATTTGCAGGCACTTTTTTAATATTTTCAGATTATATGAGACCTGCCGTCAGACTTGCTGCGTTAATGAAATTGCATGTCATCTATGTCTTTACGCATGACTCCTTAGCCCTTGGAGAAGACGGGCCGACTCACCAGCCCGTTGAACAGCTTTCAAGTCTGAGGGCGATGCCGGGATTGACAGTTGTAAGGCCTGCTGATGCCAATGAAGCTGCAAAGGCATGGGAAATAGCAGTTACGCATAAGCACGGCCCAGTTGCGCTGATTTTCACAAGACAAAAGGTTCCTGTTATTGACAGAGATAAGTATGAATCTGCCGAAGGAGTAAAAAGAGGAGGCTATATACTCGCTGATTCTGCTCCTCACAAGCCCGATGTTATACTGATTGCAGCCGGTTCAGAGGTGCATATTGCGCTTGAGGCATATGAAAGGCTTAAGACTGAAAAGATTAAAGCGCGCGTTGTGAATATGGCGTCGTGGGAGCTTTTTGAAGAGCAGTCGGAAGATTATAAAAATAAGGTGCTGCCGTCTGATATTAAGGCGAGGGTTTCTGTTGAAGCAGGTTCAACGCATGGATGGCATAAGTATAGTGGATTGGATGGAATAGCAATTGGAATAGACCATTTCGGAGCATCTGCGCCGGGAGAGATACTGCTTGAGAAGTTCGGATTTACAGCAGAAAATATAATAAATAAGGCAAGGATACTTTTAGCCGGATAGTGAGATAGTCGTTAACGTAATAGTCGGACAGATGTTTTAGCAGAAAATAATTTTTACATAGCCCTGTAATATAAGGCAATTAACCGAATCAAAAGCAATATGTAAGTAGAGATCAACAATTTCCAGGTAATTTTCCATGATGGGGCCATCACCCACGAACGATGGAAATGGGAATCTATTTTCTAAGTAAAAATATATCTAAGGAATCGCCATGCACCGCGGCGCACCACGTCGCATGAAAATTGGGTTATTTTCAAGGGAAGATATTGAAATGCAGAGAGTGCGACTTCTTAATTCAGTCTGGATAAGAGCCGGAACCCTTATTTTTATATTCTTGGCTGTGGCTATTCTAATTTCTCTGGGCATGGCGAAACTCGTTCCCTACATAGAGGGATTAGAAAAATATGGCTATTTCGGAATTTTTCTAATTTCTTTTGTTGCTGCTTCCCCGGTAATTCCGCCAGCTCCTCTTATGGCTATTGCTGTTGCCATAGCGACAGCAGCAGTTGCTACCTGGGCAAATCCTATTTTGGTAGTAATAATTTTTGCCTTTGGAAATGCCTTAGGTGAAGGAGTAGGGTACGGAGTTAGCCGTTTCGGAGTGAAAATAACCCACATTAGCATACCACTTGTTCAGAAGACAGAAGATTGGATAAAGCGCTATGGTGGTTGGGTAATAGCTTTTTTAGCTTGCTTTCCGGTGATAATTTTTTTTGATATTGTGGGAATAGTTGCTGGTACCTTGCGCTATCCTTTCCCAAGCTTTCTGTTCTTTTGCTTTTTAGGAGGGCTAATAAGGTTTTCTTTATTAATCCTATTGGGAGCAGAGATTGTGAAGAGATTTCTGCCATTCGTTTGAAGAAGTAGAGGTGGTGTCTTGCCTCTGCCTTTTTCTTTGGTGGGGGTTTGTCCGGGTTCAGAAACATATGATACCTGATACCCCATGGGGCGTGTTCTGGGGAGCGAGTTTCTGGTATCCTTATTTGGAAGAAAACTTTGGAAGAACACAATTGCTAAAATTGGCGTTTAAATCGGGAGAGCGGAACTGGGCTTATGAAGCGAGATCTTATCAAACTATCTGAGGGGATCTATGACCTGGTGATTATAGGCGGGGGAATTTATGGAGCTTGTGTGGCCTGGGACGCCAGCCGGCGGGGCCTTTCTGTGGCCCTTCTAGAGAAGTCTGACTTTGGACAAGCCACCTCTTTCAACAGTCAGAAGATAATTCATGGCGGTCTGCGCTACCTTCAGCATGCCGATTTCAAGCGGATGCGGGAGTCCATAGGTGCAAGAAGAAGGCTAATGCGAATTGCCCCCCATTTGATCCATTTGTTACCCTGCATAATGCCTACCTACGGTCACCTGCTGCAGGGCAAAGAGATTATGAGGATAGCCCTGATGATAAACGACCTGATAGGATTGGACCGTAACGATTACATTGACCCCCAGAGTTATATATCCAGAGGCCGGATTGTATCACGTGCTGAATGTCTAAGAGTATTCCCCGGCTTATGGGAGGCGGGTCTCAATGGGGGGGCGCTCTGGTACGACTCTCAGGCCTATAATTCAGAAAGGTTGCTGCTCTCTTTCCTACATTCCGCGGTCCAGGCAGGGGCTGAGCTGGCTAACTATGTAGAGGTGACTGGCTTTATATGGGAAGGGGGCAGGATAGCCGGTGTAAAGGCCCAGGATGTCTTAGGCGGAGACCACTTCCAGGTGCGGGGCAAAATAGTGGTCAACACCAGTGGTCCCTGGATTAACCAGGTACTTTCTCTTCTGGGTCGGCCTCATAAGACACCTCCAATGCGTCTTGCCAAGGTCCTGGTGCTCTTGACCCGCCCCATCGTGGGTGAGTATGCTCTGGGAGTGTGGAGTGGCCAGAGATATCTGGATGAGGATGCCCCCATCAACAAGGGCTCCCGCCTGTTTTTCATCACCCCCTGGCACAAGTACAACCTGGTTGGTACTACCGAGCAACCTTATGAGGGGTCGGTTGATCACTGTAGGCCAACCGAAGGTGAAATCCAGGATTTAATTAATCAAGTAAATAGAGCCTATCCGGGCGCTCATCTTAGACGGGAGGATGTACTATTCTTCTATACCGGCTTGTTGCCCAGAAGGGACAAGAACCAGAATGAGGGACAGGTTCAGATTGCCAAACACTACCGTCTCATTGACCATTATGCACTAGATGGGATCGAAGGTCTGCTGAGCGTAATCGGGGTCAAACTGACCACGGTGACTGATGTGGCCAGGAAAGCTGTAGATATGGTCTTTCGAAAATTGGGGAAAGTTCCTTCGCCGGATCTGAATTCAGCTACCCCTCTCTGGGGTAGCCGGGCCGAGGTGGGGTGGTTTAAGGATTATTTGGCAACGACCCTACGGAAGCGGCCGTCCGCTCTGGATGAGGAAGTGGTCCGGCACCTGGTTCACAATTACGGCACGGAAGATGAGCGGGTGATGCGCTATGCAGAAGGGAATTCTGCCTGGCTCACCCGGGTAACCAAAGGTTCCCCGGTGATCTGGGCGGAGATAGTGCACGCCATAAGAGATGAAATGGCCCAGAAGCTTTCTGACGTTATACTCAGGCGAACCGAACTAGGGGAGGGGGGCAGTCCTGGTGATGAATGTTTGGCTGCCTGCGCCCAGATGATGGCCAAAGAAAAGGGTTGGGACAGGCTCAAAACTGAAAAGGAGATCGACGAGGTTAAGGCTATTTACAAACCGGCCCAATGATTCTTCCCGGAGCGGCTGCCTGTATCATTTGCAGCCATCTACAAAACTACCTCTATCCTACAGGTCAAACTACATCCCGGCGTTGTGTTTGATCTGTGCCGACGTCTCTGCGTTGCTGCGTCTCTTGCGATACACCTGTCCTCCTTGACAAGGAGGTAAGTGGTGCTCTATAAGAAATGTGGTACGAATGGACGGATTGGAAGCTCGTTCGCTTATCCATTGGACGGAAAGTGCCTGCTGAATATGTAATCAATCTTGTCAAGGAGACTGCAAGAAGTGGGAACGCTAGCCAACTACAAGAGGTCAAAATATCTTTTTAGGCGTTACGAAGGAAATCCAATCCTGACACCAGCGGAATGGCCTTACCCAGCAAATGCGGTGTTTAACCCTGCGGCTACGGAAATTGCCGGTGAGACACTGCTGTTGGTGCGGGTCGAAGATATGCGAGGTTTTTCCCATCTCACGGTGGCCAGAAGCAAGGATGGCAAAACCAATTGGCGTATAGATCCGACTCCAATGGTAGGACCGAACAGTCACGTTCAAGAAGAGAGATGGGGCATTGAAGACCCTCGAATTGTTTTGCTGGAAGAAGAGCAGGAATACGCCATCACCTACGTCTCCTTCTCTAAGGGAGGACCTCTCGTTTCTCTCATGATGACTAAAGATTTTCACACATTTGCCCGGTTAGGACCTCTTTTACCACCTGAAGATAAGGATGCTTCTTTGTTTCCTCGTCGCTTTAAAGGGCGCTTTGCCCTGATTCATAGACCGATCATTAGAGGAGAAGCCCACATCTGGATTTCTTTTTCCCCAGATTTGAAGCATTGGGGAGACCATCAAGTTCTGATTCCGGTCAGACGAGGGTGGTGGGATTGTCATAGAGTGGGATTGGGGGCACAGCCGATTGAAACAAAAGAAGGCTGGTTGATCATTTATCACGGAGTGCGACAAACAGCCTCCAGTAGTGTTTATCGTGTTGGTTTGGCTTTGCTAGATTTGGATGAGCCATGGAAGATGATTCGTCGCAGCGAGGAGTGGGTGTTTGGTCCAAAAGAGAGCTACGAGCGCGTAGGTGATGTGCCCGGTGTTACTTTTCCGTCCGGTGCCATTGTGGATAAGGAGACAGACGAACTTCGTCTCTACTACGGCGCAGCCGATACCAGTGTCGGATTAGCCATAGCAGACATGGGCGAACTCATAGAATATGTCAGATCTTGTCCCACACCTCAATCAACTGAAAGAGAAAGCGAGGAGTAGGCTCTTGCCTATTGCCATGCTCCGGGGCGCTCTTCGAGTCTATGAGTAATCTTGGCCAGAGAGCGAAAGGTATCAGAATCATGCAAGAGCGGCTGCTAAAGCCTATCCGAGTATCCTTTGTAGCCACATATCTTCCCCCCAATGCGGAATTGGGACTTTCACCTATAACCTGGCAAACACTATTTCTGAACTTCAGGGAGAATTCCTTGGCGAGAGCGAAATGGTACAGATAGTGGTCCTAAACAATGTCCCACAGGGCTACAATTACGGGCAGGAGGTTCGCTTTGAAGTTCATGATCAGCACAAGATGGATTACCGGGAAGCCGCTGATTTTCTTAATGTAATCAAAGAACCCACAAAGGGACAATTGGAGACCCTGCGCAGTGTTTGTCTGTATTCCACGCTGAAGGTGGTCGAGAGATAGAAAACATCCTTCCTCGAAAAACGACTTTCGCGCCTATCTTTAGGAATTGCTTGACATTATGTTATCATGTGATAACATAATAGATTGTTACCTCGGGGGACTAGTGGGGAGATAAATGGCAGATCGAGTTGTTCCTGAACGAATTTCGAAGTTGTTGGCTGCCAGAGTGCTATGTTGTACCTAGAGAGAAGAATCGGCAAAGCCTGATCGAGTTGGGACTTACACCCAAGCAATGCCGAGAAATAATCTTAGGCCTCACTTTCAAAGATTGGGTTGAGGGGCCGATGGCGGATGAGGCCAATCCAAATGATACAATCTGTACCTTCGGTAAGAAGATCGGCACCGCCGAAATCTACATCAAGCTCAAAATATACCATGTCCGCGACGAACACCACGCCAAGTGCCTATCTTTTCACAAAGCAGAAGCTTCGCTAAAGCACCCTTATAAATAAGAATGGCGCGAGCAAAAGAGGGAAGACAAATGACATTCAAAGAAATCGGCATGAAAAGAGATATTTGTCCGGTTTGCGAAGCAGAACGCGAGATAAAGATCGGTCTCAAAAAGGAAATGCTAGCTATTAATAATGAGCTAATCGAAATCGAAGCACGGGTCGAGTATTGTGCCACTTGTAAAGAATTTTTTGCTGACGTTGAGGCCGAGGAGGAAAACATCCAAAAAGCTTACCGCGCCTATCGGCAAACTCATGACCTTCTCCAACCAGAGGAGATTCGGGAAATACGGGAAAGATATGGAATAAGCCAGAGAGCCTTTAGCCGCCTCCTTGGTTGGGGCGAAATCACCTTGCACCGCTACGAATCTGGAGCACTTCAAGATGAGGCTCATAATAACGAGTTGCTCTTAATGAAAGACCCGGATAATTTTAGGCTGTTATTTGAAAGAGGCCAAGACAAACTGGCGCCTCACCTTATCCGGCAGATTGAGAAACGACTAGTTGGGCTTTCGAGCGAGAAACATCAAAATTGGTTTAAGAAATACCTGGAATCCTTTTTTGGCTTTGCTCGTATCGATATCTATAGTGGCTTTAGGCACTTCGATCTGGACAAGTTTGAAAGTGCCATCATGTTTTTCGCCAGGCATCCGGGTGGAGTTCTCAAAACCAAACTAAACAAGCTGGCATGGTATTTTGATTTCCTTTACTTCAAGAAACTTGGCGTGTCTGTAACTGGCACCGTTTACATCCGCCTTCCATACGGCCCAGTGCCAAAGAACTATGATTTCTTTCTACACAAATTGGTTTCCGAAGAAGCGTTATTGATGGAAGAAAAGATTTTTGACAAAGCCAGAGACATCATCGGTGAAATTTACCTTGCGGCGGAAGAACCAGACTTAAGTTTCCTTACCGTTGAAGAACGCCAATGCCTGGAACAAGTGGACAAGCATTTCCAAAACCTCAATGCCGCCGAAATATCTAGATATTCTCACGAAGAAGCAGGATACCAAAACACCAAAGACGGTGACATGATTTCTTATGAGTGGGCAAAGGATCTAAAGATTTGAATCAGTTAGGCTGGAGAGAATGATAGAAAACTTCACCCACGTCTATAATCGGCTGAGATACCATAGGGCGATTGGATATGCGACTTTCTGAGCAGATACATTCGGAAGAGGCGGAAGCGACCCTTTCCGCGCGCTCTGAGAGAAAGTAGCTGGCAGGGCCCAATAGGCTTGAGATAAGCCGTAACCAAAAGAACCAGATTCAATGAAGGTTGGCAGCTTGAGAAGGGTGCTTCGACCTCTCTTCATTTTTGCTTGACAATTCAGAAACCATAAGCCATGAAAACTGTCCTCTCCTACATCCGCTATAGCGTCCAGAAGCGTAAACGAAGAGAAAGAGTCTGCCGAGATCCGGGGTCGAATGACCGGTGAGCCGACCAAGAGGAGCAATTGGGAGGCTCTTCATGAGCTGGCATCTCAGTTATGGATACGAGGGACGGAGGTAAGGACAAGAGGGCATTTGGATAGGCACAGGGTTTCTCTTCTGGCGGACTGAGCTTTGAGGTGGGAGGAGGCCGGCTCTTCTAGCAACAGGAGCGGGTGGTAGATCGAAACAGATGGAAACTCGGAGCATGCATTCACTGAGCTTTCTCCCGATCTTTTGCCATGGCAGGTTGACTGGCTGTCCTTTAGAGCCAAAAGCATCCTTTTGGTGCGGTTAAGTTTATGTTCCCAGAGGGTCTTAAGGCGTTTCTGAGTGGCATTGTGGGGCTCTTGATTTGAAAATAGACATATAATTTCAAAAAGCTGAATTGTTTTATTGTTTTTCTATGCCCAAAATCAAAAGAGGCGCTTGAAGGAAGTATAGTAAATGAGTTCATATAACCCTAACCCAGACAAGCCGGAACCAAAAAGTGAATCATAAGCGTTCAGCTATCAGTTAGTAGTCAGAATTCAGTAACCAGTAGTCAGTAAGGGGTGGAG
>NZ_BLRZ01000081.1 GCF_013281975.1 Candidatus Hakubella thermalkaliphila
GCCCCGCAGAGGAAGGATGGCCTGAAACTTTCTGTCTCTGGCCTGCTTGGCCGAGCCCCCCGCGGAGTCTCCTTCCACCAGATAGATTTCGCATAACTCAGGATCGGTTAAGGAACAGTCGGCCAGCTTTCCAGGCAGAGATGTGCTCTCCAGGAAGCTCTTTCTTCTGGTTAGCTCCCTGGCTTGCCGGGCTGCTGTGCGCGCTCTGGCCGCCACAATGGCTTTGTTGACCATCAGCCTGGCCTCCCCGGGGTGTTCTTCCAGGTACTCGCCCAGCCTGGTGCTGACGATGGATTCCACCAGCCCTTTTATCTCGCTGTTTCCCAGCTTGGTCTTAGTCTGGCCCTCGAACTGGGGTTCTCTCATCCTGACATTAACAATAGCTACCAGACCTTCTCGCACATCTTCCCCGATAAGATTCTCTTCTTTGTCTTTCAACAATCCTTTGGATCTGGCGTAATCATTGATGGTCCTGGTCAGGGCAGCTCGAAAGCCGCTCAGGTGAGTTCCCCCTTCGTGGGTATTGATAGTGTTGGCAAAGGTAAAGATGTTCTCCAGGTAGCCGGTGGTATAAGTCATGGCCACTTCTATCTCTGTATCTTCCTCTTGACCAGAGATGAAGATAGTCTTCTTAAAGAGAGTTTCCTTCTTGCCCACCAGGTACTTGACAAAATCGACCAGACCTCCCTCATAGTGGTATGTCTCCTGGGTCTCCTGGCCTTTCCGCCGATCCTCCAGAGTGATTTTGAGGCCTCTGGTCAAAAAGGCCATCTCCCTCATTCGTTGAGCCAGGGTCTCGAATTTGAAGTCCAGGTCTTCGAAGATTTCCGGATCCGGTCTGAAGTTGATTATGGTGCCGTGGGTATTGGTGGGTCCGACCTCAACAAGGTCTGTTTTAGGAGTTCCCCTCTGGTACTCCTGCCGGTAGATATGTCCATCTCTTCTTACCTCTACCGTCAGGTGTTCGGAGAGGGCATTTACTACCGAGAGCCCTACTCCATGGAGACCTCCCGAGACCTTGTAGCTCTTATTGTCAAACTTGCCTCCGGCATGGAGAGTAGTCAGAACGATCTCCACTGCTGGCCGGCCATATTTGTCCATGATATCGACGGGAATACCCCTCCCGTCGTCATACACGCTCACAGAGCTGCCGTCATGGATAATGACCATTATGTTCTTGCAGATTCCGGCCAGAGCTTCGTCGATGGAGTTGTCCACCACTTCGTAGACCAGGTGGTGAAGTCCTCTCGGTCCAGTGGAACCTACATACATGCCCGGCCTTCTTCTCACCGCCTGGAGCCCTTCCAAAACGGTGATGCTATTGACGTCGTAGGGCATCTCCTCTTTTGCGAACTCCTCTGTCAAATAATCACCGCCCTCTAGCTTTTGATCTGAGTAGAAAATAGATTCCCCATTTTCCTCTGAAAATGCATCTTAATTTCATGTTCCTTTGTGCCAGTTATGGCATGAGGGTTTCATGATTCGAGGGTGCGGCCCCCGAATTACAGATCGCTTCAAAAAACTACTCCTGTTTCCCCCAAGTACCCCATATTTTGGGCTACTACTCTTCAACTAACCACAATTAATTATACCACAAAGCATCTCTCTAGGGCTTAACTGGGGCGATTTCTTTCAAGATGTCGAATGATTATTTCTATTTTCCCATACGCGAAAAGTTTAATTTTGGCGAAAATTTAAGAGAAATAATACCAGCAAGCTTCAAGTGACCGTAAGCCGTGTATGAATGCATTGACATAGTCATGTTTTATGTATAAATTACAGGATGACATCCTGTAATTCTTACATAGAACGTAAGAGAGGTTAATAATGAGGACTATCAGAACCCTCGGTCCCGTGAGTGCGAAGCTAATATTGAAACTAAAAGAAGAAAATAAAAGCATCTTTGGGGTTTCGGATGCTCAAAGAATTACTGGATTAAGTGTTAATGCTACTACGGACCTGCTTAGTGAGTTGGTTGGGCGGAAGGTTATTGCGCGTCTAAAACCGGGGAAATATCTTATTCTCCCACTGGAAGCTGGCTTGAGTGGTGAATACATGGAGAATTGGTATGTAGTTGCACAGGAGCTTATTAAACCTCATGCTTATTTTATTTCTCACTACAGTGCCATGGACATTCACAATATGGTTACTCAGCCTACCCGGATGGTTTACATCTCAACCTCAGTGCGCAGAAAGAATCGGGAGACTGGCGGTGCGGAATTCAGATTCATCTATGCAAAGCGTGAAAGCTTCTGGGGAATCACCAAAGAATGGGTAACACCTCAGCAGCAGGTAGAAGTAAGTGATTTAGAAAGGACCATTGTAGATTGTCTTTACGCTCCCAGGCTCTGCGGAGGAATATCTGAAATAGCCAAGGGTATCTGGATTGCTAAAGACAAAGTAGACTATGAGAAACTCACAAAGTATGTAGAAAGATTCAGCAAAAAGGTAGTAGCAAAACGCCTGGGCCTTGTTTTAGAAACCTACCAACTAGGAACGGCCGAAACCATACAACAATTACAGGATTTCATAAAAGACAGCAAAAGTTATGCGCTTTTCGATCCCTCACTCCCGGACCAGGGGAAGTGCGTGACCCGCTGGCGATTAAAACTAAATCTTGAGCCTGAAGAGCTAAAATCCATTGTCAGGACCTAAATCATGATTTTTCCAGCAGAGATTTCCAGGCTTTCTGGTAAGACTGGGATCAGAGATAAGACGATTGAGAAAGATTACATTTTAACCTGGATTTTGATTGGGCTTAGTAGTTCTGGTCTGAGGGATAATTTAGTTTTCAAAGGAGGAACTGCTTTAAGAAAAGTCTACATAAAGGACTATAGATATTCCGAAGATTTGGATTTTACCTTGATTAATCATCTTTCTGCAGTTGAAATCTTAGAGAAGTTCGAGGTGATTTATGACATAGCACGAAAATCAGCTAACATCCCAATGCGTCTTAACCGGCGGGAGGAAGAACGTGAAGACAGTCTTACTTTTTATGTGAGCTATTCGGGTCCATTAGGGGCAAGCATAGAAAGAAACGAAATTAAGATCGATGTTACCTTAAAAGAACTCCTTCAATTTCCTACACCCAGCCTCCCCCTGTTTAAAGAATATAGCGATCAGCCTGATGATATTAAGGTGAAAACCTATTCATTAGAGGAAACAGCTATCGAAAAGCTATGTAGTCTGCTCAGCAGTTATAGAAAAGAGCCTCGGGATGTCTACGACCTTTGGTACTTGCTCAAATTTAATCTAATAGGCCTGGTCTTTCTTGCTCAACCATTTGAGGAGAAGTGCGAGTTTAAAAATCTGGATTCTAAGGATCTGAAGGCACAACTGGATGCCAAAGAGCCAACATACAGGAAGCTTTGGGATCAGAGGTTGAGAGATCAGGTAGCTCAACTGCCCCATTTCGAAAAGGTTTATCGTGAGACTAAGCGCTATTTAAGAGGCGCTCAATTGATATGATGTGGCGGAAACTTAAGAATCGAAATCTTGCCTGATTGATAGGTCGAAGTATACGTGGATGATTTGAATTGTGAGAAGAAGATGTTAAAAATATCCTAGCCCAATTTTTTAGAAAAAGAGAGTTAAATTTCGCCCCATAAATAAACCCTGAAAAGCGGAGAAATGACCATTCTAGCACGTGGGAAGAACAATCCAAATAGAGGAAGCTTAGAAAAAGTGAAGAATAAAATTTCTTACCCAGCATGGCGACCGACCGCGTTATTATCGCAACGGATTGGGACTTGCCATTCCTGACCAGAGACAATTTCAGCCACTGCGTCGAGCAGTGCGGTATCTACTTGCCATTGAGAGTGTCGAGTCAAAGAAACGGCAGTTGAGTGTGACAAAGGAGCAAGCTACTTAAATTTTTAGGTGGTCCAAACATGGTATTCGCCCTTTTGGAAAACCTGCCTAAGGTACGATGGGGCCTCCCCTTAAGAGAGTCACTTCGCATAAGCGATCAAGAATCGTCACCTGTAAAAGGAAGGCAGCGGATGCAAAGAGGGCTATTCCCTGGAGAGCGCTTACAGTCGGCCTTCATCCTCTCTTGCTTTGGCTCTGGCCAACACTTTTTTAAATCTTTCTCTCAACACATCGTCGCCGATCTGGCTGGCCAGCTCCTCGATCTCTTGGGCCTGGGCCTTGTTTAGCTCTCTCGGTGCAATTTCTCTGGAAGGAGCCTGGTCCACAGGCTGCCTATCCACACCCCGAGGATAGAAGCGCATCTCCTTAATCACATCTTCTCCCAGGAGTGAATTTATCCTTTCCTTTATCTCCCGAGACAAAAGGCTTAGCTCCTGGGACCAAACCGGGCTGGAAGTAGAAACAAAAAGAATGCCCTTCTGAATTTTGTACGGATGCGTGTTGCTGGCTATCCGCTCTCCTACAATCTCCTTCCAGCAGGAGATGGCTCTAGATTCCCTGACCTTTTTCTCCATGCCCAGGTTATCCAAAACCTGGGTCACGATATGCTTAATGCTTTCCACTTAGAGCCCACCCCTTCTGATGGTGCCATTCTTTATCTCCAGCACGGTCTGGCTGGTAAGAATTTGGGGGTCAAAATAGGAAATGTTAGTAGTAGTTAGAAGGCATTGCATATCATCTCTCAGAAGTCTCATGAGAGATTCTCTTCTCTCCTTGTCCAGTTCAGACATAACGTCATCCAAAAGAAGAATGGGGGTCACCTCTAGCTCCTCTCTCAAAAAGTCGATCTCCGCCATCCGGAGAGCCAGAGCTGCCGTTCTCTGTTGCCCCTGAGAACCATAGGTTCTCAGGTCAATGTCGCTTACAGTGAGAACCAGCTCATCCCGATGGGGGCCAAAAGAGGTAATGCCTCTGGCTATATCTTCCTCCCTCTCCTGCTTGAGCTGCTGCAAAAAGGCCTGGCAGACCTGCTTACCATCCTCAGAGAGATCAAGCTCGAAGTTGGGAGTATACGAAATCTGCAAATTTTCCTGCGGCGAGATTTCTCGCATTCTTCTATTCGCCAACTTTTGGATCTTTTCAATACCTGCTCGCCTCATTCTGTAGATATGAGAGGCGGCCTCGGCCAAATACTGATCCCATGCTTCTAAAGTATCCAGGTTTTTCCGCTCTCCCATCAGGCTCTTTAAAAGAGAGTTTCTCTGAGTCAGGGTTCTCAGATATCTCTTCCGGAAATAAGCATACTTGGAGCTGATCTGGATCAGAACCTGGTCTATATAGTCTCGTCGGTATTCAGGACCTTCCTTCACTATTTTCAGATCGTCAGGGGAGAACAAAACAGCCACTACCAGGCCCTCTGGCTCGCCATGACCTTGTCTCTCCACCTGATTAACCCGAATCCTCTTCTGTCCATTTCTATGAATCTGGAAGTCCATCTGATAGGACTTTCCTCTTCTGACGATGCGGCAGTGGATGATAGCCTGATCACACCCCCACCTTATGACCTCCCGGTCGGAAGAGGCACGGTAAGAGCTCCCCAGGGAAAGTATCCTCACTGACTCCAGGAGATTGGTTTTGCCTACCGCATTGCCACCCACAATAATGTTCAAACTGCTGTCCAATTCTGTGTGGGCATGGGAGTAGTTTCTGTAGTCGATAAGCTCCAGTTCTTGAATGATCATGAGCCTGGTCCTGAAGCAGACCTAACTATGACTGTGCCAAAAGGCGGGAGGCGCTGGATCACAGCATCCCCGCGGCAGCCAGCAAACCGAAACAACCTGTCAGCATCATGTCTCCGTAGGGGACCGCGAAGTAGTATCCCGAATTGGAGGCCAGGTGACGGTTAGGTCCGGTTATAGTGACAAAATTAAAAAGGAGCCCCCGCGAGAAGGAGGGGTGGATAACGCACCCATGTCCTCCGTCAGCATAGATCTCTTTATTGGAAAGACTGCCCTGGCGCAATCGGTCTAGGTAGTCCTCCAATTTGGCGGGAGTCATCCGGGCCGTGTGGTGTTCGAAAAGGCCCCACACCCTCCCGTCCTGAACCAGAGCTCCCAGAGTGTGAGAGTTTCCAATGTTCACTACCACGACCCCTTCTCCTCTCCGCCGGAATACTTTTTGATCGCAAAAGGCGCCCCACATAGCAGCGGCTCCGGTGTCCATGACCAGGGCCCCCGGCACATCTCTTTGAATGGCCCGCATTCTAGTCATGAATAAAGGAGGTTCCTTGTAGATCAAGCCATCTAGCTTCCCTCCTTCCCTGATAAACCTCTCCCAGTAAGCAAAACGGAAACTGCGATTGCTTCCCTCCAGGCACTCGCCATGATCCTGGACGGCGATAGCAAATCGTTCAGGAAGCGGCACATCAAAGAGGGACAGGGCCTGTCGCAGGCAGGGGAGGTCGATATCTCTCAGGTCGATGGGCACTGCCTCCTCGGCACCAGCTTCTCCTATCTTCACTCCGATTTCTAGCACCTCCGCCGGATTGTCGCGAATGGTTTTGGCCGCCAGTGGCGTAGCATACGCTTCCAGGCCTGCTCGCAGGTGCCCCGTGATGGCCTCGACACAGGCTCCTCCCCCCATAAGATTCCCTTTCAGAAAAATCGGCACTTTCGCCTCTGTGGCCTCCCTTATCCGCCTGGCTACGGTTATGGTCCGGGAGGGCACTACCATTTTCAGACAGTTCTCAGGTGGCTTCCCTTTCTCATACAGAAGGATATCCTGTGTTCCAGCACCTACATCGATGGCCAGAAACTGCTCTGGGCTACTCATGTTCTTACCTGGTTCACGCTGAAAAATGACGTGTCGATAGGGTAAAGGCAGACTACCGCGGAGTAAATTTTGCTCTGATCTACAGCGCCAAGCCTATTTTCAGTGTGAACTACCTGGAAAATAGTCAGCATTTTCATAGTTCGTGGGCGACGAAGCCGTCATAAAAAATGGCCTCGATATTCATTAGACCGGCTCTAAAGAGGGGTGTTACTCTTCCAAAGCCTGGTCCAACATATTCTTTAGCATAGATTCAGCCAGTTGCCCTATCTCGCTCCCCACAATCATTCCCTTCTCGTCCACAATATAGGTGCTAGGTAGTGCCCAGATGGCGTAGTCAGAAGCTACCCGGTGGGAGGGGTCAAGAAGGATAGTGTAAGTCACACCCACTTCTTTGACAAAGGACTCCACCAGTTGCGTATCCGTGTCCATGCTAATTCCTACCAACTCCACGTTCTTATCCTTATATGCCTGGTAGGCTCGTTCCAAATTGGGCATTTCTGCCCGGCAGGTGCCGCACCAGGTGGCCCAGAAATTGAGAACCACTACTTTACCTCGAAAGTCAGAAAGGCTGACCTCTCGGCCGTCCAAAGAATTCAGGGTAAATTCCGGGGCCGGGATGGCTGGGCTCGAACTGCTCCCCTCTGCGGAACCGCCCCCACTCTGGGAGCCCGCCCTTCCGATCTCCTCAGGAGGCTCGGTCATGCACGCACATCCGGATACCAGAAAGAACAACATCCCAATTGTCACAAGCAGCAGAAGGATTTTCTTGAAGTCCACTTTGTAAATACCTTTGGGAATAGGGTTCTGCCTTTACCTCTCCAAAACAATATTACTATATTTGCCTGGAAACTATAAGGGTGGCAGGGGAGGGAATCAGAGAGCTCTTTCAAAGTCAGGATGGTCACAAGAAGCCTTTTTTGCCAGATGGGGGGTACTACCCTATATCGGAAATCGAGGTACGCCTATGCCCTCCTGGTAACACTATTGTATTGAGGCCCGGCCGGTCTCCTCTACTCAATCACATAGGTAATTTCCACGGCCGCTGTGATTTCTATGTTTTGCCCGACCACAGGAGGGGGAGTTACCTCTCCAGCGCCCTCAGCACGCACGGCGTAGTAGTCCAGGTATACTGGAGCAATAGGGGGGATCCCGTTTTCCCGCGCTGAGTAGATCTCTTTTAGTCTGACACCCATGGCCGCGGCCAGAGCCTCGGCTTTTGTTTTGGCATTGGCGTAAGCATCGTTTAGGGCTTCCATTTCGGCTTTGTTACCTGGACTTACGTCAAACCGCACTCCGTATATACTGGTGGCCCCAGCCTTGGTGGCCTTGGCAATCAAATCACTGACTTTCTGTATCTCCCTCACGGTGACAATCACTTGATTGGAGACGTAGTATCCTACTATCTCAGGTGCTCCCTCCTGGGGATAGTTATATTCAGGATGCAGATTTACCCCAACCGTAGTTATGTCTTCCTCCGGAATCCCCATTTCCCTGATGGCCTGGATCACCTTCTGCATGATCTCGCTATTTCGATTCATAGCCCTTTCAGGGGTCTTCTCCTGGAGCTCTACTCCTATGGTAACGGTAGCTACGTCAGGTGTAGCGATGGCCCGCCCTTCTCCACTAACAGTAAGAGTTTTTGGGATCTGCGTAGTTAGGGGCACCTGAGTCAGGGGGGTGGGCTCCTGAGCTTCCTTGGGTTGCTGGACACATCCGACTACCAACAAGGTTAGCAGAAAAATGAGCCCAATAAGGATAAATTTTGCGGTCCAACTCTTACTTGCTGACATTTCCTCCTCCTTGGTTTTCTGACTGCGTTGTTAATTGGGGTATCTTAAGTATCCGAATCCAGAGAATTAGACGCCGCGCCTCCCTTTTTGTTCCCTGAGTTCTGGTACTGGTCAGATAACGAGACGCCCGACGGAGGCTTAAGGAAGAAAGCGAGCTATAACCGTTCTCCGAAACTTACTCAAATCTAAAGATTTGACGTTCGGTCCCTGCTTCTACCAGCCTGCCAGAGAGCTGGTCTTACAAGCTGTCCACAGGCGTAACTTCCCGAGGAACTCCCGGTAGCTTCAGCCCCAAATATGCTATGAGACTTTAGTAATGTCAAAGGGGTTTTAGTAGATTAGGGGCCAGCCCTTGTGATCGAGTAATTTCTTCCCTCCCAGAGCTAATAGCCCAGTCTTCTTAGGAATTGGCGAGGGTTACGGAATACCACCATCTCCGCTGCCTCCTCATCTAAGCCGGCCCCCAGGGCAATTCTTTTAGGCAATTGGGGGACAAAAAGATCGTCAGGGGTATGGGCGTCAGAGTTAACCAGAAGAAGGGCGCCCTCTTTTTG
>NZ_BLRZ01000082.1 GCF_013281975.1 Candidatus Hakubella thermalkaliphila
GAGAAGCAGTTTCCGAATAACTGACCTTTCCACTACAAATCTACTCATACCATTTAACAGGGAGTAAGAAATGTGCTATACTGTAAACGAAATTGGTGAGGATTACGTGGTGGTCAACGGTGAGCGAATTGAAGTTGACCCGCCATTTGAAACCTTGCCAGGCAAGCAAGAATACGAAACCTGGCTGAACGAGGTGATGGCTAATGCTGTTGAGGCAATCGGAAGTCGAGCAGAGATACCGGCTCTCAAACACCACCTTGCACAGATGGCTCAAGGATGGAAAGATGAATGACCATCGTACCGTTGGCGGGCATCGGCGGTATGATAGCGCGGAGATTGAACAACTGCTGTCTGTTTCAGATGGTGTTACTGTCACAGAGAAAGACGTGGCTTTGTATGCCCGCGTTTCTACACAAAAGCAAGTAGAGAATCTTACCCGTCAACACGAGTGGCTAACTGAAGTCTGTGGCGAGCGTGGCTATCGTATCGTTCTTGATTGTTCCGAAATTGCTTCTGGATTGAATGACAACCGCCGCCAGTTCTTCAAGATTATAGATGCTGCCTGTAAGGGCGAAGTCAAAAAAGTCGTGGTAGAACATCGGGATAGGCTCACCCGCTTTGGCTTCCGAACCATCGAGCAGTTTTTCAAAGGCGTAGGTTGCGCGGTAGAGGTTCTTGAGCAGGCAGAAGAAAAGGGTGAGCATGAAGAACTGGTTTGAAGACATTTTGACTATCATCGTGAGTTTTAGCAGCCGGATATATGGAGTACGGGGTGGGCGTAAGCGCAAAGAGGCAAATGATGCTGATAACTAAGGCCCACAAGATTCTCTTAGACACAATACTGGAGGTTGGACGACAGTTTGTCTCGTGGTGTGGCGTGGCTCGTTGGGCTTACAACTATGGTCTGGAACGCAAGAAGGCGGCCTATAATAATAGCAGCCAATCTCCTGGAAGCTACATCTTGATGAAAGAGATTGTCGCCCTCAAAAAGACGGATGAATATACCTGGCTCAAGGACACACCCAAAAGCATACCGCGCATGGCATTACTGCAACTTGAAACGGCATATACTAACTTCTTCAGGCGTGTGAAAGGCGGTGATGCGAAACCTGGTTTTCCGAGATTCAAAAGCCGCAAACGTAGCCGGATGTGCTTTCAGCTTGAGCCTGATGTGATTACCATAAAAGGCAATCGGGTACGTGTTCCCAAGATCGGTTGGCTGAAAATGCATCAGCCCATTAGATTTGAGGGAAGGCTTATAGGAATTATTTGCGTCAGCCAGACAGCGGGTAAGTGGTATGCCTCATTCTCCGTCGAGACCGAAGTTCCCAACCCAATCGAGAAACAAGAAAAAGTTGCGGTCGGTCTCGATGTAGGGGTGAAAACACTCGCCACCCTATCAGACGGAAAGACGTTCGATAACCCCAAGGCCTTTTATCGCCTTGGAAAGCTACTTGCCAGGGCACAGAGGCAAATAACTCGGAAGCAGAAGGGCAGTAAGCGGCGGCAGAAAGCGAAACTCAGAGCGCAGCGGATTCACAAGCGTATTGCTGACCTGCGGGCCAATGCTACCCATCACGTTTCGGCCTACGTCGCCCAGACCTACGATGGAGTCGCAATCGAGGACTTGAATGTGAGCGGGATGAGCCAGAATCATAACCTTGCCAAATCGGTACTGGACGCAAATTTTTCAGAACTACAACGGCAGCTAGTTTATAAGATCACTTGGGCAGGCGGGGAAGTAAGGCAGGCAGATCGTTTCTTTCCATCGAGCAAGGCCTGTTCCGTCTGTGGTCTCATAAACGACGGGCTCACTCTCGCTAACCGCGAGTGGACGTGCGAGTGTGGAGCACATCACGACCGTGATATGAATGCAGCAATGAATCTCGCTATCAAGTGTTTTGGGCTGATGGTGGGCGGCCCCTGGACGCTGAGGGTTAAGCGCAGTGAGGCTCCCGGCGAAGCGTCAAGTGAAGTCTTTTCACAACGGTCGAAGAAAGGCGATCTTCTGGGCCTAGCGATTTAGTCAGGTTCAGTAAACCAGGGAAAGCACGCAACTTGTTCTCGGTATTATGTTTCACGTGGAACATTTGGGTTCGGATGCTGGTTGATAGCGCGCAGGGCAGGAGGGATATGTTTCACGTGAAACAGAGGAGAGAGGTGTCCACCGCCCTTGATGGCCATATTTCAGGGGAAAAACTTGAGAGTTGGGATACGGTGATGGTACAGGAAGAGCCATGAGCAAGAATTCTCCTGGCTATGAGGTAATAGTCATAGGGGCTGGCCACGCAGGATGTGAAGCAGCGCTGGCCTCAGCCAGGATGGGCTGCCAGACTCTTCTTCTGACCATCAACCTGGACAAGATAGCTCTCATGCCCTGTAATCCTGCTGTTGGAGGAATTGGCAAGGGCCAGTTAGTCCGGGAGGTGGACGCCCTGGGGGGAGAGATGGCTAACAACACGGATAAGTCCTTGATCCAGATAAAGGTGCTTAACTCCAGTAAGGGGCCGGCGGTACAGGCGCTGCGGGCCCAGACGGATAAGAAACGCTATGAATCAGAGATGAAGAAGGTTGTCCTGGGACAGCCCAATCTCTCTCTCAGGCAGGGCATAGCTACGGACATTCTGGCCACCCCAGAAGGCGTCCAGGGAATTGTCACTCTTACCGGAGAGAGGTACCTTTCCAGAGCAGTGGTAGTGGCCACAGGAACGTTTTTGAACGGGAGGATCGTCATCGGAGAGGTGGAATTTCCCGCGGGACGGATGGGCGAGTACCCTGCCATCCATCTCTCTGAGAGCCTGCGCCGTCTGGGATTTACCCTGTCTCGCTTCCAGTCTGCCACTCCTCCCCGGGTAGATAGAAGATCCATTGATTTTTCCAGGCTTATACCTCAGCCTGGGGATGATATCCCCCTCTCCTTTTCCACCCGCAACCCTAAAAAAGTGCATGATCAGATTCCCTGTTATCTCACTTATACTAACGCCCGCACCCACCGGGTGGTTCGGGAAAACATCCACCGCTCACCCATCAAGACAGGAGCCATCCAGACTCACGGGCCCCGCTATTGCCCCTCCATTGACAGGAAAGTGATTAACTTTCCGGACAAGGAGCGCCATCCCGTCTTCATCGAGCCCGAGGGTCGGGATACTCAGGAGATGTACCTGCAGGGCCTCACTACCAGCATGCCCGTAGAGATTCAGGAGAAGATTGTCCAGGCCACCCCGGGACTGGAGGGAGCGAGAATTATGAGGCCAGGCTATGCCATTGAGTACGATTACTTCATCCCGGCCCAGCTCAAAATCTCTCTGGAGACCAAAGAGGTCAGAGGCCTATTTACGGCTGGACAGATCAATGGCACTTCTGGCTATGAGGAAGCAGCAGCCCAGGGGCTTATTGCCGGGATAAATGCTGCCCGGTACGCCCGGGGCGAAGACCCCATTGTGCTTGACCGGTCTCAGGCCTATATAGGGGTGCTCATTGACGACCTGGTGACCAAGAGCCTTGATGAGCCCTACCGCATGTTTACCTCTCGAGCGGAGTACAGGTTGCTTCTAAGGTCAGATAACGCCGACCTCCGCCTGTCCACAACAGGAAGGCAGATAGGGTTGATTTCTGATGAAACCTTAGACAAAGTGGAGCGAAAGAGAAAAGAGATCGAGATCAACCAACAGAGGTTGAGAGAGGCAAGGGTGCTTCCCACCGAGGACACCAACTCCTTTCTGGTCAGCATAAATAGCTCTCCCATCAGTTCTCCCCTTTCTCTGGCTGACCTTCTCAAGAGGCCGGAGGTGTCCATCAATTTTGTTAAGGATAGGCTATGCCCCTGGGTGAGGGAATTAACTGAAGACATCCTTGAGCAGATAGAGATCGGGATCAAATATGAGGGATACATCCAGAGACAGCTCGGCCAGATCAGGCAATACCAGCGCATGGAAGACCGGAAGCTGCCCCAGGATATAGACTACCTGAGCCTGGACGGTATCACCACTGAGGCCAGAGAGAAACTGGCGCGCATAAGACCGCATAGTCTGGGGCAGGCCTCCCGCATAGCCGGGATCTCCCCGGCGGACCTCTCCACGTTAACCATATTTCTGCAAAGACGGCAAAGGGCCGAAAGCTGAACCAAGAATGTGTGATGTAGAGGAACTCCTGCGAAGGGGAGCTGCCGAGCTGGGAATCCAACTAACCCACGGCCAGAGGCGCAAGACGCTTTGCTATCTGGGAATGATCCAGGAGCATAACCAGCGGCTCAATCTGGTCGTTCTCAGAAAGGTGGGACCAACTCCTGCCCGTTATCCCCGAAGGACCGGCATCCCACAGAAGAGGCCTCTCTAACGGAAACATAGTACGCCCCCTTCTCTTTACAAAACCTTTGATAATTGACCAGGAAGCCCAAAGAAAGGATTTGATAAACTGGTGGTAGTGCAAAACCACATTTTTGATCAATCGGCCACCAGATTCCCCTTGATGCAGGCGTCACCGCCAACCATGAAAACACCGGCTCTTTTGCAGGTAATTTATCATGCGGGGTCCGCACTCGCGAACAATGAAAAGGAAGAGCCTATTTTCTAACTATTTGCCTTCGAAAAAAGGCGCTAAACGGTGACTTTTTGACCTTTTCGCAGGAATGCCATAGAGTAAATTAGTTTTTCTGGAGGCTGGCAAAGAAAACACTATGGAACCTACGGCTTTATAAGTTATAATAGGAAAAAAGCGCAGAAACTGGAGCAAGCTTTGAGATTTTGGTGGTTTTGGAAGAGAGGCCAGAGTCCCCGAAGGGAAACCGAGGGTCCCCCCAGGAGAAGGGAGGGACAATCAGAGGAGCGGGAACAAGATCCTGCAGGGGCGAGAGTTGCCGAGGAGAAAAGGGGGTCCGTTTCCGGGGTTGAAACCTCAAGTATTGACGCATCTCCTGAAACAGCCGGTCTGTCTGATGAGGAGATGTTAAAAAAAACGCCAGCCGGGCAAGAGCAACAGCAGGCAGAAGATAAGGAGAGAAAAATATTTGTAGCAATCGATACTATCCACGCAGCTCAAACGCAGCCGCGGGCACCGGGGCTGAAAGAAATTCCTAAGTCCGATTCCACGGAGCCAGCAGGCAAGCTCGAGCGGGACAAGGAGAGCCAGCCGCCGGATCTGACCCGGCTAAAAAAAGAGAGCCTTCTGGCTGCCACGCAGCGAAAGGAACCCAATCGCAGGTCCCGGGTCATAGCCTTGGCCAATCAAAAGGGCGGAGTGGGGAAGACCACTACGGCTGTTAATCTGGCTGCCTATCTGGCTGCCGAAGGATACAAAGTTCTTCTAGTGGACATGGACCCGCAGGCTAACAGTACTAGCGGCCTGGGGATAGAGGTAGCGGGAGTGAACGAGAGCATCTACGATGCCCTGGTGGACGAAGAGGAAATATCCGGGATGGTGTTGGATACCAAAGTTCTCAACCTCTATGCCATTCCCTCTTCGGTACAGCTCGCTGGAGCAGAGATAGAGTTGGTGCCTGCCCTGTCCAGAGAATTCAGACTAAAGAAGGCCCTGGGTCCCATCACAAAAGAGTACGATTATGTGTTGATAGACTGCCCTCCGGCCCTGGGCCTTCTCACCATCAACGCCCTGGCAGCAGCGAAGGAGGTGCTCATTCCAATTCAATGCGAGTACTATGCTCTGGAAGGTCTGAGCCAGCTCCTTAAAACTATCAATCTGGTTCAAGCTAGCCTGAACCCAGACCTGACCATTACCGGGGTACTTTTAACCATGTTTGACCCCCGAACCAACCTTTCTGAACAGGTAGCGGAAGAAGTCCAGAAATTCTTTCCCCACCAGGTCTATGAATCGGTCATTCCCAGGAATGTGCGGCTTTCCGAAGCCCCCAGCTATGGTTTGCCCATCCTTCTGTATGATCCGGAGTGCAAAGGAGCCGAAGCTTATAAAAATTTAGCAAAGGAAGTGATTGGACATGGCCAAAAGAGGTCTGGGTAAGGGTCTTTCAGCCCTAATACCTTCACTGGAAAAACCGGGTGGCCTGGCACCATCGGAGAGGCGAGATGCTTTCAGGATAGAGGAAATCCCCATCTCCAGCATCACACCCAGCCCCCGACAGCCCAGGCAGAGATTTGACCCAGAAACCTTACAGGAGCTGGTAGCCTCCATCCTTGCCTTCGGAGTAGTTCAGCCTATCATTGTGAGACCCAAAGGCGGCGGATATGAGGTGGTAGCCGGGGAAAGACGGTGGCGGGCAGCCAGGGCAGCGGGACTGAAGACCATCCCCTCCATAGTCCGACGCACCTCTGATATAGAATCTCTAGAGATGGCTCTTATAGAGAATGTCCATAGAGATGACCTCAATGTCATTGAAGAGGCTTACGCCTACCAACAACTCATAGATGACTTTAATATTACCCATGGAGAACTATCGAAAAAGGTGGGCAGGAGCCGCTCTGCTATAACCAACATTTTAAGACTTCTCACTCTTCCTATAGAAGTGCAGGCTATGGTAAGAGAGGGAGCGCTGAGTTATGGGCATGGGCGATCTCTTCTAGGCCTGGAGGATAACCAGCAGATAATCCGGTTAGCCGAGAAGGTGGCGCGGGAAGAGCTTTCGGTGAGACAGATTGAGGAAGAGGTCAGAAAAATCCAGCTTAGAAAAGACAGCGCCCACCTGAAAAGAGCTCCTAAATCCCTCCAGCCAGCCAAATTCCCCGAGATAGCGGAACAGCTTTCGGATTACCTTAGTGTTCCGGTACGGGTCATCATGAGCAAGACCAAAGGGCGCATCGAGATAGAATTCGGGTCTCTGGTCGATCTGGAAAGGATCTACAGCTTGATAACCGGGGGTCGCAGCGGGTTAGAGAAGCCCATGAGTTAAGGCCGACCCCCGAAAAGTTGGCCAAAGCTGGGCTTGTCCATGCTACTGCATGTCCGTCGCAGGTCTGTTTTTCCGCCGATTTTTATTAGCCGCAGGCGACAGACTTCGGTTCAGTTGCAAGCCTCCGGCCTTGTGCCGGAGGTAGTGGACACGTGCTCTTGCACAGCATTCAACTGCGATACATAGTTGCCCGGAAGGGGAGGCTAGCAGCTAGACGGCTCAGACGATCCCAGGCGTTCAACTAAACAATGTGTGAGATAGGTATTTGATCTGGGGGGAGGCATGAGAAGGCTTCGGGTTGGTGTGATTATGGGGGGACAGTCTGCAGAAAGAGAAGTCGCTCTGGCCGCTGGACAAAATATCATCAGCAATTTGGATAAAAAGAAATACGTTACTGTTCCCATAGAGATTACTGCCCGGGGAGAATGGGTGCTTCCGGTTAGCCTCCTTCGGCCAGGTGGTGGATCCAAGGCAAAAGAGAGCGTTCCGTCAGAAGATTTGCAAGTACCTACCATCTTCCCAATCATGGTGGATGGAAGGCTGGTAGGGATGAGCCTTTCCGAACTCATCGATGTGGCCTTTATTGCCCTCCACGGTCCCCTGGGAGAAGATGGCACGGTTCAGGGGGTCCTTGAATTGGCGGGTATCCCCTATACTGGATCTAGACTCCTGGCCAGTGCTCTGGGCATGAACAAGCTGCTCTCCAAAAAAATCTTCCTCCACCAAGGGTTGCCGGTAGCTCCCTTTCTCTCCGTGGAGGCAATCCAGTGGAAACAGGACAGCAGAAGCCTGATTCAGAAGACACAAAACCTGGGCTTTCCAGTGGTGGTAAAACCAGTGGCCCAGGGGTCTAGCATAGGCGTTACCATTGTCAAACAGAAGGAAGAGCTAGACCATGCTTTGGAGCTGGCCTTTAACTATGACCCCATTGCCATAGTGGAAAAGTATTTAAGAGGAAAAGAGATACAGGTAGGCATCATCGGTAATCGGGATCTTTTGCCCCTTCCACCCATCGAGATCGTGTCCAAGAAGGAGTTTTTTGACTACGAGGCCAAGTATGATCCCACCAAGGCCGAGGAGATTGTCCCGGCCAGAATTTCGCAGGCTGAAACCAGACTCCTGCAGGATCTGGCCGTGCGGGCTTACCAGGCTCTGGGATGTCGTGGCTTCGCCCGCATTGATATGTTTCTGTGTAGAGGGCGACCGTTTGTCTCTGAGGTGAATACCATCCCCGGTCTAACCAGCGGCTCTCTCTTCCCCAAAGAGGCCCGGGCTGCGGGGATGGAGTTTCCCGAGCTTTTGGACCGACTTATCCAACTGGCCCTGGAAAGATGAAAATTCCCCCACTCCATCCTTGGAATGTCTCCGTGGAGGAGGCGCTACGTATCCAAAATGAGCTGAGAGAAAGGGTGGTTCTAAGAGATCAAACTGAGAGGATAAGGACTGTCACGGCAGTGGATGTGGGTTATCCCGGTCCCGAGAAAATGGCCCTGGGTTGCGCCATCACTTTTACCTATCCTGATCTGAGGGTGGTGGGAAAAGCCTTCTCTTTACAAGAGGTTTCTTTTCCCTATATTCCGGGCCTGTTGGCCTTCCGGGAGGCCCCTGTCATAATCTCGGCCCTGCAAAAACTGGAAGGTAGCTCTGATCTTCTCATTGTAGACGGCCAAGGCTATGCTCACCCCCGCTACATGGGTCTGGCGACCCATCTGGGGATATATCTCGACATGTCCTCCGTGGGGTGCTCCAAGAGCCATCTTTGGGGAACTTATGGAGAACCTGCTCCGAACAAAGGCTCCTATGAGTATCTCAGAGATGGAGAGCAGGTCGTGGGTGCCGTCCTGAGGACTAAAGACCGCGTGACTCCCGTCTTTGTCTCCT
>NZ_BLRZ01000083.1 GCF_013281975.1 Candidatus Hakubella thermalkaliphila
AGCGTGGGGTGTGGAGGGAGGGGTCCGACGTTTGAGGGGGGGTCTGGTGCCTCATTTGAGGGAGGGGATAGGTCCTGGGGTGTTCCTGGGTGCAGGTGAGAATTTTGGTTGGTGGTCCTCCCGGGAGCAAGCCCCCCTGGTCTTTCGTGAGGCCGGGCTGGGAGCGGTTATAGCTAAATCCTTCGCCCCCATCTTTTTTCGAAATTCTATAAACACCGGACTTCCGGTCATTGAGGGTATCCCGGCATGGGTACCCACGCAGGGACCACAGCCAGGAGCCACTAGCGCTGCCCCGGCCGTTATTAGAATCTCTATTATACCTTTTGATATAGCCTCTAGCAAGACGTATCTCGAGGCAGGCACTACAATAAACCTCACCTCAGGATAGACCTTTCTGTCTTTGAGAATTGCCGCCGCGACCTCCAGATCTTCCAGCCTCCCGTTAGTACAGGTGCCCAGCACAGCCTGATCTATCCTCACTACTGCTACCTCATCCACAGCCACCACTCTATCTACCTGGTGAGGTTTTGCCACTTGAGGAGAGAGCTGGGTGACATCCAGCTCCATAGTCTGAAGGTAATAAGCATCTGGATCTGGGGCAATGACCCTGGGAGTTCTAGGACAACGCTCTGTTACCCATTGCAGAGCCCTCTCGTCAGCCTCGAAGATACCTGCTTTGGCTCCCATCTCTACTACCATGTTAGCTATGGTAAAGCGAGCTTCTATGGATAGATCAGCGACTAACTGGCCACTGAATTCCACCGCCCGGCAAGTGGCACCATCAGCCGTAAATTTGCCAATCAGGTGGAGAATGAGGTCCTTGGCGTATACTCCCGGGGGTAACTTTCCTCTCAAAATGATCCGAATGGACTCTGGAACCTTGAACCAGAGCTTACCCGTCATCATGGCGGCAGCCAGGTCGGTGGATCCTACACCGGTAGAGAAAAGATTCAGTGCCCCGTAGGTACAGGTATGTGAATCAGCTCCAATGACCAAATCGCCACAGGTGATGTGACCCCTCTCTGGAACGAGCTGATGGCAGATACCCTCTCCCACATCGTAGAGAAAGACCCCCTGTTCTGCAGCAAACTTCCGCATCAGAGCGTGAAGGTTAGAAACACTCTCCAGAGGACTGGGGGAATTGTGATCGATAACCAGGGCCATCTTTTGAGGATCGAAGACCCTCTGGGCGCCCATCTTTTCAAAGGAGCTGATAGCCAGAGGAGCAGTGCCATCCTGAGCCATCAGAAAGTCAAGGTCACAGACTACTATCTCTCCTGCCCGGACCTCCCTTTGGCAGTGATCGGAAAGGATCTTCTCCGCTATGGTCCTGCCCACTATTCCAACTTCCCTTCTTTAAAATCTTCATAAATATAGACCAGCTCCTTATCAAAAAGAGCTCTTTTCAGTTGGATAGCCGTGGCCCGGACATGTCTGAGAATTACCTCTGCTTCCTCCTCCGAGAGTTCTATTCCATACTCTCGGAATTTGGCCAGAATGGAAGCCTTCCCAGAGTACTTTCCGATGACCAGTTGACGCTGTAGCCCCACCTCTTCGGGAGAGAAAGCCTCATAGTTAAGGGGATTCTTCAGAACTCCATCGGCATGAATGCCCGACTCATGGGCAAAAACGTTGACTCCCACGATGGCTTTCCATACTGGGATAGTCCTGCCCGAGGCCTGGGCTACATACTCAGAGAGCTCCCGCAGCTTTTCCGTTTTGATACCCAGATCCAGTCGGCCAATGTGCTTCATGGCCATAACCACTTCCTCCAGAGCTGCGTTGCCCGCTCTCTCGCCTAACCCCACCACAGTGGTATTGATATAGGAAGCTCCGGCCTTGGCTCCAGCCAGGGCGTTGGCTGTAGCCATCCCGAAGTCATTGTGGGTATGCATCTCAATATCTATATTTACTCGCTCCTTCAAATATCGGACTATCTGATAGGTCCGGAAGGGATCCAGGATCCCCAAAGTGTCACAAAATCTCAGCCGATCCGCCCCATGTTCTTTGGCTACCAGAGCGAACTCCTCCAAAAACTCCAGGTCAGCTCGGGAAGCATCCTCGGCATTGACCGAGACGTAGAGGTTGTGCTCTTTGGCAAAATCGACGTACCTTTTAATGCTTTCCAGAACCCACTGCCTGTCCTTGCGCAGCTTATGCTCTATGTGAATGTCGGAGGCCGAGATGGAGATGGCCACGGCATCCACCCCACAGTCCAGAGAATGCTGGATATCTGAGGTGACGGCCCGGTTCCAGGCCAGGATGCTGGATCTGAGACCCATCTTTACAATATCCGAAATGGTCTTCTTTTCATCACCACCCATAGCTGGGATACCAACCTCGATCTGATGCACACCAATTTCATCCAGAAGGCGGGCTATCCTCTTCTTTTCATTATTAGCAAAGACGACTCCCGCGGTCTGCTCCCCATCCCGTAGGGTGGTATCATCTATTTTGATATCGTGCTGAATAGCCACGTCTAGTAAGGAGAGATCCTCAAGCTTGAAAGGAGACAGTTTAAACACTCCCTTGAAAATAACCTAATTTTCATGCGACGTGGTGCGCGGCGGTGCATGGGCGATTCCTTTTGAAATGAATATGATTTAGATTTGAAGGCTATTGTAAGGGAAAACAGGGGGTTGTGCAATAGGTAGGTAGGCGCTCAACTGGCTGGACAAGCTTACCGCCTTTATCAGTGATGATTACCCGACTGAGCTGAACCCTTCTTTGAGAATGAGGGTACTTGCTCTACGAATACCTTCGAGCGCTTCTATCTATGCACCAGAAAACCAATCGTCCACAAACCTTCTTGCTATAGACAATACCTTATCTGCCTTTTGCAGGGCCTTGTCGGCATCTTCCTTTTCGTATTCCTCAAATGGCAACCACAGACTATCCTCTATTATGCCAGGGTACCTGCCGAGACTTACCTCTGGCTCCATGCCCTCAGATATCTCAGCCGCCTCAAGAATATCTTGTCTCCACTTTTCAGGAAAATCTTCCTTCTCTGCAAGTCCTGTAAGCACCTCACCAACAAAATGAGTCTTCTGGAAAACCCCCATGGCTATGAGAACGGATTTGATACATTTTTCTACTGCTTGCTGAAAGTGATAGACAGCCTTATCATAAAAGGCATCCTCCGCTAGCTTCTTCCCAATAGTCAAATCCCTCTCGCCATCTTTAAGCATAGCCAGGGAAAAGTCTTTATTGCTTACCTTTGACAAAAAGGTGGCACGGCCCGGTTGAACAGGAAAAGCCCATCCATCCTTGAGCTTCTTGATCCCCTTGTGCCTGATATACTCCCTTGTTTCAGCCATAAGGCTTTCGACGAAGCTATCCTTATCAAAAATAATTACTCCCTCTTCTGCTATATCAAGGAAAAGAGGGTTGTGGTTTTCAAAGTTGGAGAGAACCTCGCCCTTGGTAAGTAAAAGTATATCAAGAGGTAATGCAGGAAGCGTTTTCTTTATAAGGACTATCTCCTCTCCCCTTCTGTGACGCTTGGGATTAATTCCCTCGGCAACAATAAGTATGTCAAAATCGGAATATGAAGTGACCCTATCCTTCACCCTTGAACCAAAGGCTACTCCACTAATGATCTTAAAGGGTAGGGGAGCCTTTTTTAAAGCGACCCCTATCTCTTTAACAAAATCTTTATCCATTAGATATTCTCCTGTTTGAAACTAGAGTCATGAAGATTGAAGCCCTCTCGCTGCTATTTTTTTCAGAGTCAGTTCTGCGTGTCTAAGTTCTCCGCAATGATATCGAGCTTGCTCTGTACGTCTTCTTTCCTCATAGGATACCGCACCTCCTCAGCCGACCCCGGGTGTGGAATTGATCGATCAGCTTTAAGGTAGGCTGGAAGTCTAAGTAGGCTTGAATGACCTTTTGCGTGAACCGGATGCGGTACTTTGGGTTAGCATCATATATCAACCGTCCCGTCCGAAGAACGGCATACTGCAGGGGTAGTCGTTGGCGGTTGAGGGCAATGAGATCGACTTCCGGCATGTTGAGTTGTTTCTGGAGTTCATAGGCGAGCAGGAGTTCGATTCGCAGAAGGTCTACGGCCGAGGGGGTTCGCTCCTCCTCTACCAAAATGGCTATGTCCAGATCGCTTAAGGGGCCCTCCTGGCTGCGGACTGTGGAGCCGAATTGGTAGGCCGCCGCAATGAAAGGATAGACCCTAAAGAGATGGATAATCTCTTCCATATTAATCTTCTTCATCACCTTGTTATTTAAATGAAACTATCCAGAAAAGTTTTAATATCCTGGCGATAGAGTTCTCTTAAAGTGATTGCGTCTTCTAGTACTATTTTAACCTTTCTTTCATCCAGTTCATAAGAGTAAGCGTGTCTGAAAAAATGCCTGAAGGACCTGAGGTTATCCAGCAGTACATAACTTTTCTGCGAAAGTAATGATGGCCTAACACCTTCGATAGGCATGGTCATTCGTTTCAAGAGTTCCAGGTGATACTGACTCTTGTCTTGTATGTGATTTTCAAAAGTGTTTGCTATAATCTTGAACAAGTCTTTAAAGGCACAGTAAAGGTTATGTAACTGATATGCTACACTTTCAATCCCTGTCTTTCCTCTCTTCCGCTTTCGCTCCTCAAGTTTGGCGTATATCCTCTCAATCTCCCCAATTTGAACCTGGGTCTCTGCCCTCAATATGGCTAAACTTTCCTTGTCCATTTTAGCCCTTCCCTTTTTACCCTGGCTTCCAGTCTATGCCCTTCCAGTTGAATGACGTCCACCTCCACGCCAATCTCTCTTGAAATAAAAGACATGGCTTTAAAAAAATCTTCGTCTCTTAACCCCACAAAGCCTATATCCACATCAGAACCTTTTGAGAACCTCTGAGTTTTCACAATCGAACCAAAAAGGTACGCCTCTTCAAAAAGGATCTCCTGGGCCAATCTGGCTATGGCGGCGAAAACCTTTTTGATCAACTGTATGCGCCGACCTTCCCGCTCTGCCCTTTCCCGCTCAAGAACACCATCCAGCAATTGCGTTGAAAACCCGGGGCCCATATCCTACTAATCCCCCTCCCCATCTTTGAGCATGGCCACTGAAAAGTCCCTATTGCTTACCTTTGACAAAGGCGTGGCAACACCTTGTTGAACGGGAAAAGCCCATCCGTCCTTGAGCTTTTTTATCCCCTTGTGCCTGATGTACTCCCTTGTTTCAGCCATTAAATTATAACAGAATTTCAGCAAACCAGGTTCCGTCATCCAATTTTTTGTATTCCGCCTTTTCCAAGGCTATATTACCCATCTCTATAAGCCGATTGAGATTGTGAGTATGCTTGCCGAACTCTAAGCACCGCCGGCAACGTGGGCACCCTAGACACCCTCAACCGGGGCGAGATCTGGATGGGGCCCGTCTGGGTAGACATGTTCCACACCTTCATGCTGGAAGGAAAGCTGGATCCCAGGGTTCGTCTGACGATACTCGAGCCTGGCCTGCCTGGCCAGCCCATGTATTTCGTCATCCCCAAGAATGCCAGAAACCCCGAATGGGCCATGAAGTGGGTGGAATACGCCACCATCCCCGAGGTGCAGGGCAAGATCATCATGGGGCGCTACAACTGGTATCCGGACATTGACGGCAAGTTTGTGCAGGACATCGCGCCACCAGCGGCCTTCGAGCGCCTGTACAAGGACATCTCCCCCGAGATTCTGTCCAAGTACAGACAGTCATTCCCTATCGTCGATACTGTTTCTCTGGCATCTCCCACTCCTCTAAATAGTGGTCGGAGACACGGAGCCATGACGCTGTGTGGATTTTTGGCTATGTTTGCTCTTTGCTTTTGTATGAACCGAGTGCATCCAGCTCTCCTTGCAATTGGGAAGCGAACCGTTCAATATCCTGTGCGTCAGAGAAGAAATACAAGCCCGGCCCATAACCACCATAAATGTGGCTTACCTGATTTGGATAGTCAATCCATACACTCACATCAAACAGATCAGCTAGTTCAGTTGACTGGTTCGTGGCACCGGTTGGCATCTCTGCCCGAATTTCAGCTGCCGATGAAATCATAACCGATGCATCACTTTCACTAAGCCTGCAAATGGCCAACCCAAAGTCAGGCTCAATGGGATCAAATGCCATCTTATCTGTTTCACCACATGCCAACTGCCGAAGATGCTGGATCAACCATTCTAAATCTTCTAGAATCAATGTGGTATCTTT
Organism: Candidatus Hakubella thermalkaliphila; assembly: GCF_013281975.1. Classification (GTDB taxonomy): domain Bacteria; phylum Actinomycetota; class Humimicrobiia; order Hakubellales; family Hakubellaceae; genus Hakubella; species Hakubella thermalkaliphila. Next base: position 6,192 of record NZ_BLRZ01000083.1, read on the forward strand.
TTCGCTCTGATATATGAGGCGATCACCGGCTCGCAGTGCCATACGGCACTCAATCCACAAAGTGTATGGCTCACCCGAAGGCACCGTTTTGACCTCTGAATTTTTGCCTTCTTCAGATTCGTAGCGCTCCCAGCGTAAGAGATTAAGATCAAACGCACATGGATACCCGTTGTTATGGGTCAAAGTAGCCATCTAAAGACCCTCTAATCTTTTTGTACCGAGACACAGCCTCCCTGAATCTCTGCTCACATTCCTTTACTGTCTTGCCCTGGTAAACAATATCTTCCTCTACTCCTTCAATCTTGCCTAGTAGTCTATCAGATTCGACATCAGGCACAAGAGAACCATAAAACCCCTTATAGTAGAAAACCCTTTTCTTATCTTTCCTTGATTCTATAAGACCCGCCATTCTTTTATCTTCCTCTTCGTCCAATTCTTTCATGACTGTCTCCATAGAAACAGCACCCATCTTCTCTGACTCTATATCTGTTTCCTTTAACTTTTTAATCAGTCCAGAGCCTCTTGCCTGTTCAGGAGATATCATTTTCACTCCAAATTCATAACCCCTGTCCCGTAGCCACTTTCCCACAGCTTGACAGACCACTTCATCAGAAAATGGCTCTTCTGCTATAACTACCCAATCTGGCTGTTGGCTTTCCTTCTCGCCATCCACTTCCAACTGCTTTTCGCTTACCACTGTCCAGGTCCAATTTAAGTGGCATCGTTCATTTATTTCATCCTGATAAACATCAACCGACCATCTCTCTTCTCCCGCACTTACTTCTTCAGGGTAATAGACATCAAGAACTTGGTGCCCCGCTTCCCAGAGCTCATCTAATGCCTTAATCATCTTCTTGTAGGTCATAAACCTTTCAACGGATTCCACGGGATTTAGAGCACCCTTAAGATGTCTCGAATTCCAGATGAACCAAATTCCCTTTGTAGCGAGATCATCTTCTGGTCTTTCATGCAGCCTTTCACCATACCATTCACGGAGATCATTCAAGAACCTTCTATATGAATTTTTCTCTTTCTGCTCATTCATGTACCTCCGATAAAGGTCGTGATACCATAAGACAAGCTTTTCTAGATTCAAATCATTCAAAAGCTTCTTTGCTTCTTCCAGGGTATCAACTATTCCGAGAAGAATACCTCTGCCTACAACAATATAAATACTCTTTCCAATATGCTTTGAACAAGTGTCACAGAACAGCTCATCCTTTATAATCCGAATCTCTTCAGCATGAGAAGGGCAATCTTTCACCCGATAATTTTCCAGTACGTTCTCAAATTCCTTAACCTGGATAGAATCAATCTTTCCGTGACATAGTGGACATGTATACGCTTTGTCAAAGCAGACTGTATCAAACATCCCCATGTGGTGTAACTCCTCTCTGTATCTTCATATTAATACTACGCCCCCCTCTTCTGCTATTCTTCTGTCAAACTCTCTGCACCTCTGAACAGTTCCTTAAAAAGCTCCAGGGCGGGAGCAGACATAGTAAGGGTTCCGATGGAGATGATGTCAGCTTCTGTCTCTGCGGCCCATGTGTTATCAGGTGATTTTATTTAGATAATCAATGATATATTTAGAGAACTTTTCAAAATCCCCCAGATCCTTTTGAAGATGTCTATGCACTTCCGCTAAATCTATCTTTGCATACTCATGAACCAGGATATTCCTGAAACCAGCCACGGGTGAGAAGTGGAATGCAAATTCATCTGGTATGATTCCAACCTCACCCAGTATATCTATACTTTCCTTGTATTCCTCAGGTTTTCTAAGGCTCAGCTCCGAAATCATAATCTCAGCAACGTCTATCACACATTCGGCAGAAAGATGCAGGTACCTCTCCACAGCACCTCTCAAGGTAGGATCTCTTTTCAGATCCTCTATTGTGCGGCTCTGGTAACCCTTCAGATAACCCACATATTCTTTTAGGTTCTCTAGTTTTCTGCTCACCTTTTCTTTCAGAGTCATGGGGATTGAAGTCCTCTCGCTGCTATTCTCTCCAGAGCAAGTTCTGCGTGTCTTTTATCATAGTATCTCCTGTCCAGATACTTAGATAGTATTTCTGTCTCCACATCAACTTTGGTGGATTGACCACGGCAAAGTACCAACTCTCCGCCCTTTATAATTTCGAAGGAAAGCTGCACAGGCGTATCGTTCAATATGACCAGGTCAACTCTTCTACCCATGATGGATGATAATTCATTGGACAACCTGAGTCTCAGGTCAAAACGCCCTGATTTGTCGATGCCTTTGTCGATAAACACAGCAATATCTACATCACTCAGAGGACCTGCTTTACTTTTTGCCTCAGAGCCAAAAAGATAAGCCATTATAACCGGGTATTTGCTAAGGTAATCCGCAAGTCTTTTAAGATCAGGTTCATTCATGCATTAAATTATAACAGAATTTCAGCAGACCAAGTCCCGTCATCCAATTTTTTGTATTCCGCCTGATCCAGACTAAGAATTAAGAAGATAATCTTAGGGGCAGGAATTTTTTCTTTTGCTTAC
>NZ_BLRZ01000084.1 GCF_013281975.1 Candidatus Hakubella thermalkaliphila
TATTAACCCTACAACGTCATTTACCTGAATACATACAATATGTTGTGGTTCAATTAAAGAAATTGCTCTACATATTGAACCAAGATTCTTAAGTATCGCTGTAGGGTTAAAACTATTCCAATGAATGCCTGGTACCAATAACCAGGAGCCCCACTCAATAAAAGCCCAGTCCTTATCATACCTACCAGGAACGCCCCTAAGAATGCACCCAAGATCGTTCCATATCCTCCCGTCAGCAACGTTCCTCCTATGACGACCGCTGTAATCACTTCCAGTTCCGACCCAGCTCCAAACGCCGGATTTGCTATCAAAAATCTGCTGATCACAATACAACCTGCAAGTCCTGCCAAAAGCGCTGATATAGTAAAATTTATCAACTTGACCTTATTTATGTCCACGCCCATCGACCTTGCGGCTTCCCGTCCTCCCCCCACAGCAAATACCCAGTTTCCATATCTCGTCCGGTTGAGTATGAAGATAAAAAGCAATGTCAATGCTATGAACCAGAAGTGGGAAGGACGAAAGCCATATGCTATTCCCCTGGCCAAAATAGTTGGAACAATAGCGTCACCTTCGTAGCTTATAGTGACACCTTTTGTTATTGCCAATAGGACCCCTCTCAAGATCATCATCATACCCAGGGTAGTTATAAATGAATGAATGCGTGTTCGTAAGGTTATCATTCCATTAACAAAACCTATGAGGCTAGCGAATATAAGAGTAATTACTAAGGCCAAAGGAGAGGGCAAGCCAGTGTTCGCCAGTAATCCAAAGATGAACGCTGATGCAGCATAGACCGCACCCACTGACAAGTCAAATTCTCTAGAGATTATCAGGAAAGCCACACCAATCGCCATGATTCCTAATTCTGAAACTATTGTGAATATTCCTACGAGATTAGACAAGGTGAAAAACTGTCTTCCCATGACCGAGAAGATTCCAAAAATCACCAGCCAGGCTATCAGTACCCCGACTGCGGGGTACGTTCGTATCCTTAGGAAGAAAGAATGCCCTATTGAATATTTTTCCACTTCCAATTCCTGTTCTCCTTTTGTACCAGGGACGTAGAACCCCCCTCAGTTTCATTTAAGCTAACTGAGGGGGGTTCGTCTGGTTCTTACTTATATCCTTTCTCGACCAAATCCCTTATCATAGGAACCAGGTCCTTCGTTGCAGCTGCTTCCCCTGTGGATATCGGTGCCGGTGGAGGCACAAACCCGTACTTAAGATGGAGGTACATATGCACCACTGACAGGTAACCCTGCAAATACTGTTGTTGGTCCGTGGCGAACAGCATCGTACCATCCTCGATGTGATCAAGGACCTTAGGTGATAGATCTATGGTGGCAACAAAGAGATCGTTCCCCGGAGTATATCCCTCCTCTATAGCACGGGGTATGAACGCTTCACTATGAGGAGTACCCGCGGGCTGAACCATATTGGTATCAGGGTTCGCCTTTAGGTAGGCCACCAGGACCTCAGCTCCCTTAACCGGATCTTCGGTGACGTCTATCTGCTCTGCTGGTATACCTTCTGCTTTAACAGTGTCTACGAAACCTGCCGCCCTCTGCTCAATGTGAAAAGCTCCTGGATGATGGTTGCCATACACTGCGCCCTCAGGTTCGACTCCATTCTCCCGCATCATTGCCAGCATTTTCTTAGCTACTAGCGCCCCCATCATATAGTGATCTTCGCCAATGTAGGTCAGATAGGGTATCCTCTCCGCCTCAGGTCTGGGATCCATGGCGTTGATCGCTATTACCGGTAACCCTCCTTCAATAGCCCTTCGGAGTGGTTCATCCAGAGCTTCATGTGAGGTTATGGTAACGATCAAGCCACTAGGCTTGGCTGCTATTGCCGCCTCGACCAGGGACATGAATTCTTCAAGATCGTATTCCTCCGGCCCTGAATAGATCACTTTCAGATCGGGGTACAAAGCATCTGCATCTGCTGCCCCTTTCTCGACCACCCTCCAGAATGGATGGGCTATGCCGCCATGGACGACCACGTAGACAGTAAGCTCCTCCTCTGGCGCTGGCGCTTCCTCCTCAACCACCGCCGGTGGGGGTTCTTCTTCCACGGGTGGAGCCACAACCTCTTCCGCCGGGCGGGGCGGGCACACATGCTCCGAGAATTGTGGCTACCAAGACGGCCAGAATTACAGGTATTGCAACTTTCCAATGTCTTTCCATCATTTCCTCCTTCTCACTATGCTTGTACATACGTTCTTACTAGTATAGCAGCACTTACATCTATACCTCCATAGCTCACCCCCCTTCCACATCACTCTCTGAAACCAACCCCGTGTGCTGGAACGTTCCACAAGACCCCCTAAAATATAGTGGAACGATCCACTATAGTTTTTATACCATACTCCTGCAGCGAAATCAATAGAATTTTCTGCAATTTTTTGTTAAATTGGGTTCTCCGGATCTTATTTGTCGATACAAACGTTATTTCGGCAAATCCTTTGAAGCAGAAAATACTCCATATTCTCATGATTCGGGGCTAATAAGCCCATAACGACAAACTACCTCATACTCAATGCTTTTTGGATAATACCTTTTTCGAGACTCAATTTCCCCTCCAGGGCAAAACTGTAATCTTGCCCTCCTCCTTGTCGGTCTGAAGTAGCTTGAGATTTTCTGGCACTTCCTCCAGAGATATTCTCTTAGTAATCATGGCCGTCATATCCGTACCGGTGGCCATAGCACTTATTGCCCGGGGGAAATTTCCGTGGCCTGAATGTCCCTGAGAGCCTACCAGGGAGGCTCTTCTTACCTGATACACCTCTCCAAAGACAGGCATCTTCGCGTCTGACCTGGCTACAACCACAACCACACTGTTCAACTGTCTCCCCTCCCAGATGGCCTTTTCGATATCAGGATAGACCAGATGGGGAAGTCCAGAAGCTTCCAGGTAGAGCTTTGCGCCCATCCCTTTAGTAATCTCCAAAACTCGCTCCCAAACCGTCTCCTTCAGAGGATTGATTATATGGGTAGCCCCCAGGGGCAGGCCCAGTCTGGCCCGACTGGCCGATGGTTCAGAGAGGATTACACAAGCTGCTCCAGCTCTCTTAAGAATAGCCACCGCAGCCAGGCCGATAGGACCGCCCCCGATGATGACCACATTGTCTCCTGGCCTGATTCCGCCACCCCGTTCGATAACCGCGTTATAGGCCACACAGGTAGGCTCAACCAGGCTGCCGGCCAGAAAGATATCATCCTCGGAGTAGACACCGCGAAGGGGCTCTAAGCTCCAGCAATATTTGGCATCAATTTTGAGATATTGAGCAAACCCGCCGTCGCAGGTAAATCCGATCTCCTCCAGACGTTCACAGTGATTGGGATAGCCATCGGCACAGGGCTGACAGGACCCGCACCAGAGCATCTCTTCGGCACAAACGGGCTCTCCCACTTCGAAGGGACGATTAGTTCGCTTATTAAAAGCTAGCTCGCCAGCCTCCACTACCACTCCGGCAAACTCATGCCCTAAGGTGACAGGAAGAGCTGTCAGGCCGGGATAAAGCATATATCCTTCCTCATCTGTCTGGGCCATATGCACATCGCTTCCGCAGATACCACAAGCCTTTACTTCGATGAGAACTTCGGTCGGACCTATCTTCGGTACATCCTTCTCCACTACTTCAACCTTTGGACTATGCCATATCTGACTGCCCAGGTAGGTACGCCTCCCCTCCACGTCCCTTCGCCCCAGAACATACCCTTCTCTGGGTTTCCAGTTAGCCCTCAGGGTTACTGCTTTCACTGATTCCTCCTTCTTTCATCATCTGCAAGGTTATCTTTATCATGCAAATTAGAAACTAAGATCTGGCCTTCCTGCAAAAAGGTCAAAAAGCAACTCTTTGGTACGTTTTTCGGAAACTAAATTGGGCGGCAAATTGACCAAAAATCTGGTTTTGTGGTTCTGCCGAATCTTCAAAAAGCCTGAGGGGCTCTACATGGGCTCGCCTCAGGCTCTCCCTCCTTTAGACTCAACTTTGTGGCCTGACCACTATCTCGATAGCCCTTGCTTCCCGCATCAGCTTGATCCCTTCTTCTATTTCCGCCAGGGCGAGTCTGTGGGTGATAAGGGGCCGAAGATTCAGCAGACCTCTCTCCAGAACTCTGATGGCCGCCGGAAAGGTATTATTGGCAATGTAGCTTCCCATGACGCGAATTTCATTTCGGGTAATGTCATTTTGGGCGATTTCAGCCCGGGCCCGGGCATTCATACCGAAGAGAAGCACCCGGCCTCCCCTTCGAACTGAGGAGAGGGCTTCTGTAATCAGAGAGCCTACTGCATCAATCACTACATCCACCCCAACGCCGGTCTCCTCCTCAACTATCTCAGAAAGAGATTCCGACTGGGGATTTATGACTCGGTCTGCTCCGCTTTGACGGGCAAAGTGGGCCCGGTAGTCATTGATCTCGGATACCAGAAGACGTCCTGCCCCTGATGCCTTCAAGATCAGGGTAAAGTAGAGACCGATGGGGCCAGCTCCCAGAATAAGGACGTTTTCTCCTGGCTCAAGGCCAATCTTGCGCACCCCATTAAGAACACAGGAAAGAGGTTCAGCAAAAACGGCCAGCTCCGGCTCCAGGGCGGGAGATACTTTGAAGAGAGCCCTGGCCGGTGTCACATTGTACTCAGCAAACCCTCCATCAATAAAGATGCCTAAAGTGGTCATTGTCTCACACATATTGGGCAGGCCCAGGCGGCAATAACGGCAGAGGCCACAGGTCAGATTAGGGTCGATCACCACCCGGTCTCCCTCCGCCAGGTGACTCACTGCCTTCCCTACCTGGACCACCCGGCCCACATATTCATGGCCCAGTATAATGCCAGGGGTGGCTGGATGGCCAGGAGGAACCTCCAGGATGTGCACATCCGTGCCACAGATACTGGCTGCTTCCACCGCCAGGAGAACTTCATCATCCCCCTTAATGGAGGGGATGGGCCTTTCCTGGAGCTCCAGACGTCCATCTCCCTCAAAGACGGCTGCTAACATAGTTTTCTTCACTTTGGTCCCTCTTTCTGTCCGAACCTCTATTAGACTTAGACCTTTTTGCCTTGGTACCAGCCAGACTGGTCTCTTGAAACCTTTGTTTCAGCTCCGTTCTACGCGGAGCCAGCCAGATCCCTTCTCGTGAAACCTCCACTATAAGGGGGCTCTACCATCACCAGGCCAGCTCTTTTGAAAACTCTTTTAAAGTATGAAACCTATGTGAACTACAAAACCTATATCTTTATCCAGCCAGCCTCTTAGTCGAACTCCGGATCACCAGCTCCGGCTCTAAAACAAGCTGCACCGGATCAGGTCCTCCTCTTCCCTCTATACGCTCTATCAGAACTTCAGTAGCCATAAGACCCATCTTATAGCGAGGTTGATTTATGGTGGTCAGGTTTATCCTGGTCAATCCAGCCAGATGGACATTATCAAAGCCCACTAAGGAGATGTCTTCTGGCACCTCAAGGCCCGCCTCGTTAATGGCTTGCAAGGCACCGATAGCAAGAAAGTCATTGGCGGCGAAGATGGCGGTGGGCGCAGATGATAAGGAGAGCAGCTCTTTGGTCGCCAGATATCCTCCCTGCTCTCGAAAATCTCCCTCCTTGACGAGCTCAGCATCAGTTTTAAGACCGTGGTCGGCCATCGCTTTTTGGTAGCCCCACAGCCGGTCCAGGGCACCGGAGGCATCTTTAGGCCCAGTGATGTGAGCAATTCTTTGGTGGCCCAGAGAGATAAGGTGCTCTACAGCCAGATAAGCTCCAGCCCTGTTGTCCACAACCACATAGTCGGTCTGCACATCGGGCAGAGTGCGGGAGACCAAAATAAAGGGGAAATTGTGCCTTCTGAGATCAGCGATCCTGGTGTCGGTGATTCTGGCAGAGGTGAAGATGATACCGTCCACCCTCTTCTCCAGGAGCAACTCCAGATAAGCCTCTTCCCGCTCCACTTTGGCGTCGCTATTGCAAATGAAGATGTTGTATCCCATCTCTGAGGCCTTGTCCTCAATGCCCCGGACTATCTCGGGAAAGAAGGGGTTAGTGATGTCTGAGATTATCAAACCTATGGTCTTGGTCACATTCCTAACCAGACTACGGGCAATAGCGTTGGGCCTATAGCCTAGTTCGGCAATAGCCTTCATGACTTTCTCCCTGGTCTCATGGCTTACGTAGGGCTTGTCGGTCAGGATCTTAGACACTGTAGATTTTGATACACCGGCTCGTTTGGCTACATCGATAATTGTAGGCATAATCTCTCCGAAACAGACTCTCTAGACAAAAACCGACATAAAGAAGAACAGTTCACGAAATTGCCAAGTGGTGGAACGTTCCACCACCCAAAGCATAACACCTCTTTCGTGAACATGTCAAGATATTTCTCGTAAGGTATTTCATTAATATTTGGCAAGTTCTTTGAGAGCAGGCTTGTACGCAGCCAGCACCTTTTCAAGAGTTTTATTAAACTCCGCTTCCTCTTTCCGGTGAGTTATATATTCCCCTAAGGCTTCTCGTACCACTTCAGCCATTCGCTTCCGCTCAACGTAGGCAATCCCTCTAACAATCTCATACTGAGTATCGTCAAGTTTAATGTGCATAGATTTCATTCAAGAGCCTCCTTTCTGGACTCAAGCCCAATTGTATAACCGTATTATAGTCCAGAAGATTCAAGTTAGCAAATGGATCTCCTACTCCTCAAGGGTCAAAGTGCCAACTCGCAGGTCAATGGTCAAAACCGACAGGCGAGTAGGAATGATAATCAAGCCATGTTGAGGATCAAACCTGAAAGTCATAAGACCACCGCTGTATGCTCAGGAATCTCTCCCGTGTAAAGAATTGCTGCATGTTTTGGTCGTAGTTCTCTCGCCTTTTGATATACCTCGTCTCTGTCCTTGCTATGCCATAACACTTTGCCCTGGATCACCTCCAGGGTCTCAGTAGTCTTAGGATCCCCAATTAAAATCCATTCCGAAGCAAACCTTGTTTTAATTTCTGCAAATGTTAATAATTCATTCATGTAATCACCCCCTGGTTAACAGTGTCACTAGCACCGTATTTCAGATCAGCGCCATAAATGTGCCTCTGTTCGTCCAACTTCAAGATATTTATGACTACATGTGTAGTTTGCTATAGTATCTGGCCTATGTCAACAGATGGAGCGTAATACAGCAGATTCGAGCAAGATTCGATTTGTCACACTTCGGCTACAGCTCACCCAGAGCTGACAGATGCCCTGATGGCCCGGATGTGGTCAGGGGTGCTTCCGCAGCAGGCCCCGATAATCCTGACTCCCAGCTCCTTATACTGGACAGCAAAGGCAGCCATGGTCTCAGGAGTCTCCTTATAGACTGTCTTCCCTCCCTCATAGATGGGAAGACCAGCATTGGGCTGGACAATCAGTCTGGCCTCCGGAGAAGCTTCCTTCATGAGCTGAAGTACCTTCAACATCTGTTCGGATCCCAGGCTACAGTTGGCTCCCACCACTTCCACTCCCACTGACCACAGTTCCCTGACCGCCTCCTCAGGCCTGACCCCCATGAGGGTCCGCAGGCTGGTCTCAAAGGTCATGGTACATATCACCGGCAAAGAACAAATCTGTCGGACAGCCTGAAGGGCAGCTTTTGCCTCTCCCAGATCGTACATGGTCTCGATGATAATGGCATCGGCCCCTCCTTCCACTACACCCCGAACCTGATCAACAAAAGCCTCTACCATATCTTCAAAAGTCAGCTCACCCACAGGCTGCAGGAACTGGCCGGTGGGGCCGACCGAGGCGGCCACGTAGATCTTATCCCCCGCCGCTCTTCTGGCTATCTCGGCCCCTTTCCTGTTTATCTCGTAGACCCTGTCTTCCAGACCGTAGGAGGCTAACTTGATGCAGTTGCCACCAAAGGTGTTGGTCTGGATGATGTCAGAGCCTGCTTCTATGTAGGCCCGGTGGATCTCTTCTACCTTCTCAGGATGAGAGAGATTCCATTCCTCAGGATAAACTCCTACTGGCAACCCCTTCTCCTGAAGCATGGTTCCCATGGCTCCGTCGCAGATGAGCACTCTTCTATCTAAATCTTCAATAATATCTTTTGGCATATGACTTGTTCCTTCTCATTGTTAAAGTAACGAGAGCCTTCAGGCTCTATTCCGGCATGCACGTGTCTGGCATACGGAAACCAAAGGATTTGCTATCCACGGCTGGACATTTCGCCATATCATTGTCTACCACCGCACGCAGGTGAGCGCCACACGGTATGGCCCTTAATGAGCCCTCCCCAAGGCTTGGCCAGATCGGCATCCAGAACCACGATTTTGGAATCCTGGCTTCCCAGATCTACCAGAGCCTGGCCATAAGCATCCCGGGTAGCTTTCTTCTCGCCCATTAGGCCATCACCGCCCCTTCCAGCTCGGCCAGAGCCTGCTCCATCTGCTCCGGAGTGGGAGGATTGCCGTGAAAATCGACCACGTTTTCCATAAATGATACTCCCTTGAAAATAACACAATTTTCATGCGACGTGGTGCGCCGCGGCGCATG
>NZ_BLRZ01000085.1 GCF_013281975.1 Candidatus Hakubella thermalkaliphila
GGTGGGATTTATGATTTTTCTTATCTTAAGCAAAATATCCATATGAGTGGGAGCTGCCACAACCGCAGCCAACTCATCGATAGTAGCGTGTCCTTTCTGCCAGAGATACCAAAGTATTTCCCTGCTTTCCCCATTCAACTCCGCTGCAACTCTATCCACTGTTTCCTCATCGATCTTTAGTAAGGCCATTCCATAAATCTTCTTCCTCCACGTCTCCAAGTTAGCCATTATGATCCATACTTTTGATGTGCGCCCGGTCTCCATCTGCTTATATGAAATACAGATAGTATTTTTCCTCCTGAAAACAAAATTTCTCTCTTCTATTGTAACGTTCGTTATATTGCTAAGTGGTGTCTCAAATATGATACCTGCTGGTTGGAAAAGGAATAACCTCTTATTGGTAAGATAAAGATGGCCAAGCTTCCAGCCAGACCGTAAATTACCAACATAGCCTCCCTGCTCACGTAGAATAATCTCCTCATCTTGAGTTAATGGAGGCTCTTTCACTTTTCTCACCCTATCTCTGCCCCTACCTCAGTCTTCTCTCGACGCTTAATTTCCTCATGTAGTGCCCTAATTAGTTCTTCCAATTCTTCCGTTTTTGATTTAATCTCTTGGCTATCATCGTTAGCTAAAGCGGTCTTTACCTTCAGTATTGCTTTTTCAATCTCTTCTACTTTGGTCTCGTCTAGTCTTCTCGCAGCTTCTTCCATAGTCATTTGAGCCGCGTGGATCATGCTATCCGCCTGAATCCTTATCTCCACTTCCTCTCGTTGCTTCCTATCTTCCTCGGCATAAGCTTGAGCCTCTTCAATCATCCACTTTATTTCCTCTTCCGACAGTGCCTTTGGAGAGGTAATCCTCATGCTCTGTTCCTTCTCTGTATGCAGATCTTTGGCAGAAACATGTACAATACCATCTGCATCGATGTCAAAGGTCACCTCAATCTGTGGCATTCCTCGTGGAGCTGGAGGGATGCCCACAAGCTGAAATCTACCAAGACTCATATTATACATGGCCATCTCTCGCTCCCCCTGCAAGACATGAATATCTACCTCAGTCTGATTATCGGCAGCGGTGGTAAAGATCTGCCCGCAAGAGGTAGGGATGGTGGTATTTCTTTCAATGATTTTGGCAAATATCCCGCCCTGCGTTTCAATGCCCAGAGATAAGGGAGTAACATCCACCAAGACCGCCTTCCTCACTTCGCCCGCTAAGATACCAGCTTGAATCGCCGCTCCAATGGCAACAACCTCATCCGGATTAATATCCTTATAAGGCTCTTTGCCTATCAGCTCCTTAATCAGTCTCTGCACAGATGGCATTCTGGTTGCTCCACCCACTAACACTACTCTGTCAATATCGTCAGGCTCAAGCTCTGCATCGGCTAGTGCCTGCCTGGTAGGACCAACCATCTTTTGTAACAAATCTACTGTTAGCTCCTCCAATTTTTCCCTGGTTAGAGTGATATCCAGATGCTTAGAATCATCTCCATCAGTAACCAGGAAAGGCAATTTAATGTCAGTGATTGATACGCTGGATAGTTCAATCTTAGCCTTTTCTGCTGCCTCTTTCAGCCTTTGCAAAGCCACCTTGTCCTTCCGCAAATCAATCCCATGCTCTTTCTGGAATTCGGTAACCAGATAATCCATTATTCGATCATCATAATCATCCCCACCTAACCAGGTATTGCCGTTAACGGCTTTGACTTCAAACACTCCTTCGCCTAACTCTAAGATAGAAACATCGAAGGTACCACCACCGAGGTCCCAAACGAGGATGGTATGAACACCCTCCTTATCTAAGCCATAGGCCAGCGAAGCAGCAGTTGGTTCGTTAATGATCCTGACTACATCCAAACCAGCAATAGTGCCGGCATCTTTGGTGGCCTGACGCTGGCTATCATTAAAGTAGGCGGGCACAGTAATCACTGCTTTCTTTATCTTCTCACCTAAATAGTTTTCCGCATCTGTTTTAAGTTTCCGCAAAATCAAGCTAGAGATCTCTTGAGGTGTATATTCTTTATCATCTATCCTCACTTTATAGTCGGAGCCCATATGCCTCTTAATTGAAGCGATGGTGTGCTGTGGGTTGGCAATGGCTTGTCTTTTAGCTAACTCGCCAACCAATCGTTTTCCGTCTTTAGTAAAAGCCACCACCGATGGAGTCAATCGACCACCCTCAGCATTTGGTATAATTGTGGCCTGACCACCTTCCACAAATGCCACCACCGAGTTAGTGGTCCCCAAATCAATTCCAATTGCCTTAGCCATTCTTCTCTCCCCTGGGTTAGCTATTCGGTTGTTACCGCCACTTCAGCCAACCGTTTCTTTAGCTTTGGGCTAACCCATCCACATTCTGAGCATCCTTTCTCCAGAAGCTCCTTTACGGATGCTCTACTACCACATTGAGGGCAGGTCTCCATTTCATCTTCTAACTCTGGAAGGATGGGATTCTCCTCCAGATAAAGCCCCATGGCATTCAAATTTTGCTCAATAGCATCTTTTAACTGGTTTGTTTCTACAGCACTAAGCCGATATACTTCATCCTGTTTATCGATAAGATAGAGTACCTGTTTTTTCTTTTCTTTAACAAAATGCTCTTCCTCTTTCATTATCAGTGCTCCTATTTCTTCTAACGGTATCTGAAGTGTAATCTCGTTAAAATCTTGATGGTGGAGAATAAGTCTTTTATTAGTCAAATAAAAATAGCCTGGCCTCCAGGCAGTATATATTCCTTTACTATAATAATGAGAGCCATACATTTTCAGAACAATCTCTTCTCCTTCAAGCAAAGAGATTTCTTTCTTCTTTCTGTGCTCTCTCTCCCAGGCTCGGGTGCGCTCATCCCAGGATTGCATAACCCCATACTTTAACATGGTTTCCATTCCAGCCAAGGCAGCCCTTAAGTTAACACCGATGAGGGGAATGCCAGCAACGGAGATGATAATGTCGGCGTTAATTACCAGACCTTTATCTAAAATTCTATCTAATAAATCAACCAGGGTGGCCTGTGTATCTCGAATCGGTTCCATCTATCTCCCTGTGCACGGATTTTAGCTGCGTAAATATTGTTTAAGTGAAGCTGTAGGGTGGCCAAGGTCCCGTAAAACGAACAGAGAACCCCTCCATCTTATTAATTTTCTCCAGTTCTTCTCCTAATTCCTTAGATTTATCCTTACGCACCAGGCAGGACAGGTTCATGAGCATCTGTTTGTCTTTATCGATCTCCTTTGTCTTTTCCACCCGAAGATCATCAACGTGCTTCTTGGTTTGGTTATAAAAACCCTTGAAGTACTGGTCTGCCTTTGCTTCCATCTCTTTCTTTATCGCCCTTTCTAGCTTTTGCTTATACATGTAAGCCGCTCCCTTTGGCTTCGACTTCATTTCTTTCTCTAATTTTTGAATCTCTTCATTCCTTTGGACAATCTTATGGGCAATTACCTTTGGATCCCAGAAGACCTGTACCCCATATTCTTCCTTGCCTCTAACCTTCTCCATCTTCTCCTTAAGACTCTCATAGTCTTCTCTTAACCAATTCTTCATATTCTCGTCTGGGTCAGTATCCTCATTCCCTTGAATTATGGTATCAAACCCTAGAGGGAGCACGGTACCGAATTTTTCCCAGGCGATGTCAACCACTTTTTGATGTGCCATTATCCAACTTTTCACTACTTCGTTATCTTCTGATTTATACGGTTGGGCAGGGCAGTTGTGAACGACTGCACAGAGATCCTTGTAAGGAATAGTATAAACCTCATTACCTTCTATCCCGATTTTGCCCAGGCTTATTCTTTCGCTACCTTCAGCCACGCAGTAAAGGTATTTTCCATCGCTGTCCTTTTTAGGGCGGGCTCCAACCTCACTTGAGGCAGAAATTTCAGCTTCGGGAGGTGCAACTAATTCAGTCTCCTGGATTCCTGCAGATTCTTGAGGGGTAATACTTGCAGATAATGGTGGCGTTTCTTCTACCTCAGGAGATTCCTTTAACATGTCTTCCACTACCCTGGAGATAGCATCTCGAGTAGCCGCTCTAAGTTCGGGAAGAAGTAAAGTTTTAACTGCCTCTTTTACTATATCCTCACTATCAGCAAGTGCGCTCCTTATTTCTTGCCGCACGATCCGTTCTATTATTTCTCTTATCCCTTTCATATCTTGTTGCCTTACCCTCAAAATTCTAACCAGTTCACCTGAAAGATGGCGTATAAGTGATTGAACACAAAAGGCCATAGGCTGAATTTTGCCCTGGGCCAGGACATAAATCCTGTTTTTAGTATGAACTAACTAAATTCTCTTTTTCTCTGCTTCTTCCTTCCACCTCTCAGGATTTATGATCTTATCTATTACCTCATCCACAATACTATCCAGACCATCTCTCACTGACTTGACCGACTCGGTGATTCCTTGCTCCTTTTTTATCTCCTCAATAGCTATATCAAGATCCATCAGGGCTCCCCCTAACCTCTCTATTTCTTGCTCAGATAGACTGCCTCCCTCCATGCGCTTCATTGCCTGAAGCTTGAGGGCATCTTTAATTATCTCTACCAAAGCAATAACTAAACCCAAAACCCCGTGTTTTAGATTATCTTCATCAATATCTATGGGCATAAATTAGCTTACTCTTTCTTTATTTTGACTTCTAAGATGCCATTTCTATAAGTTTTTTCTAACATTCCTTTGGGTTCACAGGGGAGTTTCAACTCCTGATGATATTTGCGGTCAGAAATATCTATAGATATAACAAGAGTATCATCTTGTAGATCGACTTTTATATCATTCTCATCTACCCCCGGAATTTCAGCAATTATCTTAATGTGGTCTTTCTCATCGAAGACATCCACCGGGCGTTCCTGAGGTGCTGAGGGAGGAGTTTCTTTTCTAACGGCAGTTCTTCCTTTGGCCGGAGGTCTTACACCAAATTCCCTACGGATATGAAGACTTCCCTCCTCCCCAACTTTTTTCAGTGGTTCTTCCTTCAACTTACGCTCTACTTCTTCATCAATTTTCTTTAACCTCTCCTTGAAGGCCGGAGATTTCTCTAACCCTTTAATTAAGCCTCCGAGCCCTGGGATCACATTGCCAATCCCTTTAAGTACACCTCCAGCTATTCCTTCCGATTCTTCCTTCTTGACCTTGGCTTCCTCCAACTTTTTTATCTTCTCTTCAAGCTCTCTTATCTTCTTCTCCTGATTAACTTCCTTCTTTTTACCCGATCCTTTCACTGTTTTCACCTTCTCTCCCTCATTTCCGAGGTCAGATGTCAAAATTCAGATGTCAGACTCTCTCACTTCTGATTTCTGCCCTCTGGCTTCCATCCACAGATATAACATCCTTTTTCAACTAGCTGTTCTGTTACTACTAAAGCACCACATTTAGGACAGTTTGTCCGATATGAATGTATGTTCTCTTTTCTGCACCCTGTACTAGTTTGTTCTTTTACCTGACTAGCTTGCTCAACCTGAGCTAGTTCAATTTCATCTTCTGTCCCTTGCCAGCCACATGCGTAGCAGCCATTTTTGATTAATTCCTTCTTTACGACACGCTTTCCGCAAGACGGGCAACGCATCCAACACTTAGAAGCCGCTTCTTTTCTCTTTTCAGCCTCTATTGATTCATCCATATGGTCTAAAACCTTATCTCCTAAACCCAAGGTTGGATCTATGGGAATACCTAAAATATTAAGGCCGCCAAATCTAGTCTTCTGCTTCTTTTCCATAAGATTTCAACCAAGTTTATGCTTCTGCTTTGAGTGCCCTGGCTTTGGCACTAATCCAGCCGCACCACGGGCATCCGATAGTAATAAGTTCCTCTGTGGCCACCCTTTTATCACACTGGGGACAATTTTCTTTTCCTACCATAGCTTCCTTCCAAGCTGCAGTCTCATAATTGGTTCCGGAAGGAAATTCTAACCCATATTTGGCTGCCGTCTCAAATGAAGCCAGGGCTGCCCGAATCTTGATACCCAGAAGTTCTACCCCGGCCACTGAAACGGTGATATCTGCATTGATGACCAATCCTTTATCCAGAATCCTATCTATTACATCGACCAAAGTACCGCTACTATCTCTAGATGGTTCTAAAGCCATAGAAATTTACGCCAGCGGACTGATGGTTTAAACCATCAGCGGGGAATGGCGTATCCTCCTTTCTTGTGTTATAATTATTTTAGGTAGAAAGTTGAAAATACTACTACCGTTTCGCACCTTGACATAAGTCGTGTTCGGAGAGTTGTTATACTGAAATCCCGTATGACGTAAAACACGTCGGGTGTTACTGGTATGGTGCAACTTAACTGGCTTGGACGGAGCCTTCGGTCTTGGCCACGAAGTTTGTGGTGTCACCGAGAAGCTGTCTGCTTTAGCTCACAGAGTCGTCACTTGATCACATCACTTTCTCTTTAAGACAACACCTATAGCCTCCAATTTTTTCTTAAGCTCTTTTTCCTTCTCTTTGTATTGCTCCTCGCTTATTTCACCACTTTCATAGCCCATTCTGATCTCCAAGAGTTTCCCCTTAAGTATCGATTCAAGATCTGATTCATACTCAGCTTGCTCTCTGATCTCCTCAAGGACAGTTTCTGCTAATATCTTGGGCCAAGTCACTATACCCCTTAACCCCACCTCAATGGGAGGCACTTCTCTCCTCCGAACTGCCGGTGTTATTGCCTCACCCCACTGCCAGCTCGGCATTATCGCCCAAAACCTGACTATGGTGATGGGTGGTTATGCAAATTGATTCGTTGCTCGGCCGTACATGATCTCAGAAAGATTTGTTAGATCATCTAACCCTTTGATTTCATGGGGAAATAATGGAACCTGGTTGATGAGATACCCAGAAAATTTCTTGCTTGCTTCTTGAACATATTTTTGTTGCTCTCTGCTTTTGAGTGCACAAAAACTGCACTCGCTGGGGGGAATAACCATATTAATAACAACGTAATGACAGGAAATCTTGAGTTCCTTAAGAGCAACCTGAAGCCGCTCCATTTCTGCAAGACCCATAGCTTCAGGGATGGTTATGATCACAAACTCACTTTTCTTGGCATCCATAAGGGTTTCCTGTATCTCTCTGACACTCTTTGACAGATCCACCATCCGCTCAGCCAAACTGGTCAGGCGCACCACCCCTTTATACTTCAAGAGCAACCTGAAGAGCGTCTTCAGCCAATCCCTAACCAGCCCAGGGAGTTCCAGAAAGCGAAGAAGGTGCCCTGTCGCTGCTAAATCTAAGATATAAAAATCAAACTCTCTGTCTTCTACAAACTCCATAATCTTCTTTAAAGCCATAATTTCATCCAATCCAGGGGGAGAAAGAGAAATAAGTTCAGTCATCACCTCCCGATCGAACTTTATATCTATTCCCCCGCCAAGGAACTTATCAAACACTTCCTCTATATCTGCTTTATATTCCTTCTTAAGATCCTCAAGTAACCTTCCAGCATCTATCTCTAAACCATAAAGATTATTTACATCTTTTATAAGTGTGATTTTGTCGCCTATTGGACAGTCAAAACTATCGGATAAGGAATGGGCAGGATCAGTGGAAAAGACCAGGACTTTTTTATCAGGATTACACCTGGCCATACGCAAAGCTGTAGCCGCAGCTATGGAGGTTTTACCTACTCCCCCTTTGCCACCGAAGAGAATGAATTGTAAATCTTTTTTAAGAAGATCCGACATCCCCGCTGTAGGAGTAGATGATATTTCTAGCGGAGGCTCGAGGAAAGAAGGCTTATGGCTATAACTGGCCTTCTCAAGCAAAATTTCAGCAAACTCTCTTAAAGCCTCTATTCCCCGAATTTCGTGGGGAAATAAGGGCATCTTGATGAGATTATAAGCAGCAAATTTCTCCTCAATTTCTCTAACATGCTTCTGCTGATCTCTGCTTCTAGATAAACAAAAAGGACATTCCTCTCCTCCAGCTACTCGATTAACTATGATGTTCCTTACGGGAATTTTATGTTCTTTTAGAGTAAGGAGCAGCCTTTCTGTCTCGTCTATGCTCAAAGACTCTGGGATAGTGACGGGAACAAATTCAGTTAACTGAGAATTGTTAAGGAGAGATTTCACCCGGCCTATATCCTCTACCATCATCTCCAGAAACTTATCGCAATCATCTTTTACGTATTTGCCGGTGAAGTGCCTAAACAAGTAGCGGTGCTTATCCTGCATCATATCCATAACATGAATCCACTTCTCCATCTGTGCAGGCAGAGCTAGTAGCCTGATAGTGTGCCCTGTGGGTGCGGTATCTAGAATAATTAAATTATATTGTCCACTTCGGAGGATATTGGCAACTTCTATGATAGCCATTACCTCGTCCAAACCCGGCAGGGAAAGGGAAAAGAAATCTTCTATATCTTGTCTGTCAAAGTAGGTGCCTCTATCAGCTAACTTCTTAATCACGCTCCCATGCTTCCTGTTGAAATCTTCAAGTAATGCTGAAGCATTCATCTCCAGGGCCCAGAGATTATTTACCCCACTTATGGATGTGATCTTATT
>NZ_BLRZ01000086.1 GCF_013281975.1 Candidatus Hakubella thermalkaliphila
AAGTTATTTTGGTAGATTGTATTTACATGTGGATGCCTACAGATGGGTGTATGATACTCAGAGTTGGATCATGGAGGTTGAAAAAAATGACGATGAAAGCAAATCGCTGTTGTGTGAGCTATGTTGTCCAAGTAGCCTGGGAGAGGGTCTCGTTGTGGAGTGTGATGGTATAAGACGGATAGAAGGAAAAAGGGTATGGTTGTATGAGTTTTATATTCGGTTCTTGATCACATTGACGCGATTGGCCTAAACAACTCAGAGGCTGGTGAGTCCAACTCAAGGCTATCCAAAAATCAGATCAGGACTATTCACGCCGCACATCGCCGGGAGACCGCCCAACGCGAGGCCAAGATGGTGGGCGACCATGGACAGCGTCTGCTGAATCACTTCGCTGAAGGCAGCGAGGTTGGAGTTGAGGCGATTGATCCCGAGTTGGTCCTAGTTGACCCTGACACCGAAGAGGCCAATCTATTCCGCATCGCCGCCTTGCTATGGTCTGTCCCGGTATCCCGAGGCTTTGGCCGTCGCATGCGGTTTCTGGTGCGTGATCGTTCGAACCAGAAGCTAATAGGACTCCTTGCGCTGGGCAGCCCTGTTTTCAACCTTAGCCCACGAGACAACTGGATTGGATGGACAGTTCGCGATCGAGAGGAGAGACTTGTCAACGTAATGGATGCGTTCGTGATAGGCGCTGTACCGCCGTATTCCCAGCTCATCGGTGGTAAGCTTGTGGCTGCGCTGATCGGCTCTGGTGAGGTCAGTCAACACTTTGAGCGACGATACGGTCTGAAGCGAGGCATTATTAGTGGGAAACTGAAGAGAGCTAAGTTGGTGTTGGTTACCACAACTTCGGCACTGGGCCACTCGTCTCTCTACAATCGTCTAAGACTGCCCGGGTTGATTGAGTTTCATCGCTTGGGGACGACAAATGGTTGGGGCCACTTTCAGGTACCAGACTCGATTTTCAATCAGATGAGGCGATTGTTAGAGCTGGGAGGCCATAAATATGCTTCCGGCTATCGCTATGGCGATGGACCCAATTGGCGTCTTCGAGTAGCAAGAGAAGCTCTAGAGCGTATCGGATTGGACGGAAACGTCATGCGCCACGGAATACGGCGTGAAGTGTACGGAGTACCTCTGACTGAAAACTGGCGCGAATATCTACTTGGTGAGGATGACGACGCAATTCTTGAACGCCCTACGGTGAAGGAAATTGCAGATGCGTGCATAGAGCGGTGGCTACTGCCACGGTCAAAGCGACGGCCTCAATTTCGTGCTTGGAAGAGAGGTGATACCTGGCGTCTGATTACTCAGGCCATCGAGCCTTAAGCAACCGCCAGGATGAATTGTAAATGGATGCGGCAAGGTTTGAGGAAGTCCTTCAGATATCCGCCTCAACAGAAGCAGTACGACGACTCGTAAAGTTGAACTACTGGGACAATCAGTGGTGGTCACGCCATATCAAGGATTGGCGTCTAAAGATCTTGCTCTGTGGTCTCAGTGCTCGCGTTGCGTATCGAACAATCCAAACCTACCAGCACGTAACTAACAAGCTGTGCGAGATTGGGTATGACAAGCTAACGCGGCTAAGCGAGGGTGAATTCAAGACGATACTGGCTCCACTTGGCCTAAAGGACACTCGATGGCGATTCTGGCAATCAGTGCAAAGGTTCTGTGAGAGATATGAGGAGCGTCAGGAAGAGCTAGCACGACTCAGCAATGATGAATTCATCGAACTGCTCCGTAAGGAAATCTGGGGGGCAGGGTACAAAGTAGCTCAAGCCAGCGTTCTCTATATCCGAGGCTACCACTCTGGAGTGATCGTTGTCGATTCTGGAATGAGAAATTTGTTGGCGCCTTGCCTGGGCTTTGCGACTAATCCCTCAGACAAGGGCTATGAACTAATGCGGAGACAGTTAGAAGCACTGGCCCCGACAATAAACTGTCAGGACTTGCTTCGAGAAACTGGCTATGGCGATATTGCCAAGAGGTTGGCTCCTGATGAGGTTGATCATTGGTGGGTGCATTTAGTGTTGATTTACTTCAAGAGAGAGTTTTGCAATGCCCATAGGCCAGAGCAATGTCCCTTATTGAGGGCGAGACTTGTCGTAGACCCATCAAAGCCAGCATGCGGTGGTGTCGAGCAAAGGCGTAATCGTGAGCGAGAAGTTTGCGAGCGTCTGAATGGTGGACCGTAGGGCGCTGAAGACAAACAGGGCACGGATGCAACAACCGGGGAGGACAAGCACGGCTTGAGTTCAGACATTAACTGTCACAGACTCTACTTCCCTGTCCACCCAATCAGAGACTCATCACTTAATATCTCGCCCAGCTTTTTCGAAGATTCGGCGTACATCTCGGAAGTGAGGGAAAGTTTGATCCCCCGTCTTTCCAACTCGGCCATGAACCGCCGCACACTCAACCCACAGAACCTGGCAGCAGTATTGGGATCAACCTCTCCTATTTCGTGCATGTCTATGACTGTTTCCACTTTGTATCTGTGAACCAGTATTCTTACCTGCCCTTATCCATAACGACCTCGTCATTCCACTTCAAAGATCTCCCCCACACTCCGCCCGAAGACATCAGGGAAGTACATCTCCCAGGCCCGGGCGGGCAGAACATGGAACTTTCCGGGCTGAGTTGCTCTGGCCAGATAGGTAAACTGATAGACCCCTTTGGGGAGGTAATCCACGAAAAGAGCCACCCGGTCATCCCGAATGTCCCGATGGGAGAAGTAAAGGGTCTGCTCTTCCTCTTTTTTCTCCATTTCGAAATAGGTTCCGGAGGTCAAGAACTCCGGATTGATTACCTCCAGGCCAGCAGGCAAGAAATCCTCAATGATAAGGTAGTGCAGGTCCTGGGGCACATAAAGAGTGAGCCTGATTTTCACGGTCTGGCCAGCCTTGATGCTGCTTATGGAAGTTTTCTCCTCTTGCTCTATGGCACTGAAGTAACGTCTCTCTATGCCTACCCCTCGTGATAGGGGAAGAATGTCCTCTGCAGGAAGGAAGTAACGCAGGATGAGATCATAGTACATCTTTCCCGCTCCATCCTTGGTGAAGAGCACATCCATTGGCTTCCCTCTGGCCAGTCTGTCCAGAGCTATTTTGAGCTCTCTCTCCTCAAGCAGCTCACTTTTGCTCACTCTTCCGGACAGGACCCGACGGCCATCCAGAGCCACCTGATACCAGTAGTCAGGAGTTTCCAAGGACTGATAGGTGTAGGCATCAATAAGACTTATCAAACTCCACACCGTTTCCTGAGTAGTAGACCATCTGCCTTCTTTTCTTGAACCTACAAGCCATCGGATGGTAGAGGCAATGAGGGGATCTTCTGGATCGGTCTTGATCAGGGCATCCAAAATTATAGCAGTAGTCCTGAGGTTGGTGTTCATGGACCAGTAGTCTCCTTTAGCCTCCTCCCAGTGGGATCCAGTAGAAGACAGACGAACTACATCCTTTAAGTCGGCCAAAATCTCCTTCACCTGGCTTTGGAGATTTGCTTGTGTGGCTGCCTCGATCCGACCCTGATTCAGGAAGTCCTGCAGGGTCATCAGAAGATAGCCCTTAGCAGATAGGCTGAGCTGATCCCTCCGATAGAACAACGATTGGGTGAGCCCCAGATCTCCGGCATCGGCCAGAGTAAGGACATACAACAGGAAAGCTCTGGTATCTTCGTCCACCTGCCTTTCCTCCGAAGTTGTCCGGTAGAGGGATTCCTGCACAGAACTTATTCCACGGTCGATGGCCTCCTGACTTACGGCATATCCAGCTTTCTGGGCCTCAATCAGGCCGAGCAGAACGTAGGCCGAGATATAGGGATCGCTCTCATTCTGGGGCCACCATCCCCAACCTCCATCATAGCGCTGCTGGGCGTATATCTCCTGCAGCCCCTGGTCTACCATAGGCTCAAGCTCATCCGGATCAAAGCCTTCCAGCTTCAATCCGGTCACATCCAGAAGTCTCTTCAGCTTCACCTGGGGTAAGAAGCTGGATACTATCTGTTCAATACACCCGTAGGGAAACTCAGCCAGATAGTCCAGGCCCCTCTGTATCCCCGCCAGAGGGGTGGCGTACGTCCTTATCTCCAGATCGCCCACTCCCTCCACAGCGTCTTCACTCACCAGTATCTTTTGCAGAGCTGTATATTCCAGCTCTCCGGAAGCAGCTACAACTTCAGGGGTAATCTGATTCAGCGCTTCAATGCTCATCTCCACAGCATCGCTCAGGTTATCAGCCTCGGACCTGGCGGCAAAAGTCATCCTTACCCTCTCCACATCCTCCACTTTTCCCTTCCAGAAAACAGTCTCGCTGCCATTGGAAGGTATCTTAACTTTGGCCGAGGAAGGGGAGTTCAGGGCAAAACCTTGTGCCTTCAATTCCACAGTGGCAGTGATCTCACCAGGAGAATAATTATGGACTACCGCTCCCAGCATTACTTCGTCCCCCATAACCACAAATCTGGGAACGATGGGCCGGATCAAAAACTCCTTGGTAGTGATGATCTCCGACTTGCTTGCTCCCACCAGAGTATCTGAAGAAGCGGCCACGGCGGATATCTGCCAGGTAGTCAGAGAATCGGGCAGCTTAAAGGTGACCATCGCCTCGCCCTTTTCATCGGTCAAGAGATGGGCCTCCCAGAAAGCCGTATCCCTGAAGACGGTGCGGGTGGTGAAGACCGCCTCTCCACCATCTCCTCCCTTTCTATTTTCCTCAATGTAGCGGTTGATCCGTTCCAGAGAGACCATCTGAGATTGAGCTGTAGTGACTCCCAGGGTGGCCTGATCGTAAAAACTGTCGGTTATCTGAGCTGATCTGTCCGGAGCCAGAGAGAGTACGGCCACATCCACGATGGACAGGGCGAGCTCACTTTCCACTCCCTGACCCTTGAAGTCAGTGGCCTTCACCTTTACGGTAACTGTATCCCCGGGGCCATAGGTCTTTTTGTCCGTCTTGATGGCCACCGAGAGTAACTTCTTGCTGACATCAACTTTAAGTTCGGTATAGCCGATGCGGAAATCGGGGAGCGTCTGGTCTTCTGCTGCCTTAAAAAGGCTCACGGAGATAAACACGTTGGGACTGTACCCTTCCTTAATGGGTATCTCCACCTCCTGAGAGGTGCTGGTGATGTCGATCACCCGGTAGTCGATGATCTTGCCTCTCTCCACGGTCAGAAGGGCTTTGGCGTTTTGATACGGTGAGGTTATCAGAACCCGGGCCGTCTCTCCAGTCTGGTACTCTTTCTTGTCGGCCAGGATCTCTATGCTGTTGTCGTTGGGCCGGTACCAGCTCACATATTCTTCCGAACTCACCCAGACGCCGGTGGCGCTGGTGACTTTATTACCGGCCTCATCCCGGCCTTTGGCCACCACATGGTAGAAACCTCCCTTATCGGGAACAAATTTCACTTTAGCCTTCCCAGTACTATCGGTCACAGTCTGGAAAGAGGAGATGAAAGTGTCCTGGGGCTGGGATATGTAGTAGAATTGCCCCAGCTCATCCTGCTTTTTGACCGTAACCCACTCTCGCTGATACACGCTGATTTCCAATTTCTTGGACCCCACCAGTTGGCCAGAGGGGTTTACGGTTATGATGTCCACAGCAGTTGGCTCTTTTTCCGTGGATACGTACTCTGCGGGTTTGAGGCCGATATAAAACCTGCCCTTGTGCACAATCACCTCATCCCTTCCGGTGATGGCCTGATTGTTAGAGTCCATTACCGTGGCTTCCAGAGTAAATATCTGGCTTACCTTATCCTCGTCAATATTGACAGGCGTATCCACAACGAATCTACCTTTTTGGTCGGTGGAACCCTTTCCGGTCTTAACCGGCTCAGGCCAGTAACGCTCCTCCCAGTCCCCAAAGAAGTACTCAAAATAATCCACAAAATCGTAGGAGGGATCGTCTTTATAGAAGAAAAAGTAGTCTTCCTTGCCCAATTGCCATTCCACCGGGCCATTGGAGAGGGGAGCGCCAAAGTAATAGTTGGCATCGATAGTTGCTCTGATCCTTTCCTTGTTGTAATAGTCATCCCGATCAGCCTTTACCTCCACGCTGAAATCCGGCTTTCGGTATTCCTGCACCTGGAAAGACTGGTAAAAGGACTCACCATCAATGTCCAGAACCAGACTGTACCAGCCCAGATTAATGTCCTGACCCAGCATCAGGGAGCCAGAGAAGCTCCCCTGAGCGTTTAAGGTATGGGTGTTTTCTTCTATCGTATTTCCCAGACTGTCTATTATGGATAGAGTTACTTCTTTACCGGCCGGGGGCAGACGGTAGATCTTATCGTCATCAATCCTAACTATTCCCTTATAGTAAACACTTTGAGATGGCCTGTAGATGGGTCTATCGGTAAAGATGTGGGCCTGATAGTCATGAGTCTCCCAGGTGAGGGGTATATCAAAATAATAGGGCTCGATGCCATAGGACCAGTCCGAGGTCACGAATCCTATCTGATCTCCCTCCTGGAGGAAGACCCCCAGTACCTCATCCTGACCGGATCCTACTTCAATCCTGGAGATACCCCTGGTATCAGTAAGACCCTGGCCTATAAGCTGCCCATTCGGAGAATAGACTTCCACCTTCGCATCTTCCACTGCCTCGCCGTCCTGGCTTCTCACGGCCCAGACCAACACGCCGTTCCTGTCCCTCTTCAGGGTCAGCGAGAGATCGCTGACCACCAGAGGCATGCCATCTCGCTCGCCACCCGGAAGGGTTACTTCCAGGTAGTAGAAACCGGGCTTGATTTTCTCTTCACTCTCCTGGGTCAGCTCAACCTTGACCTTTTCTTCCAGATTGAGCCGGGGTTCTTGTTCCATGGACCAGGTCTTCATCAGTTGAAGATCTTGTGGCCGGTAGGTGTTCCAGCCCTCATAGTCCAGGCCCAGAAAGTTCAGGAACTGGCTGAGGTTCGCCCGGTGGAGAGCCAGATCTACCCTCGAGGCATTGATGGTGCTCAGATATAGTGCCTGTACTCCCTGGGAGCGGAGGAGGCCGAAATTGCCTTCCCGGTTTATGCGAATGCTGGGTGGGAGGGGAGTCGGCTCGGCCACACTGAAATTTATCTGATAATCACGCCCCAGAAGCTGCCGGAATACGTCTTGACTCTTTGCGGAGATGGTTATGGTGTAAGTAGTCAGGGGCTGATACTGGGCATAGATGTACAGGATGGTGCCATTCTCCGACCACTCCAGATAGGGATTCTTCGCCTCCGGCACAATCTTGAGGTTACGCTCCACAGACTCTACATCCATGGGGCTGGTGAATCCTATCTCCACGTAAGAGATATCTTTGACTATACTTCCATTAGGCGGGTTGGAGTAGGCCAGAGACGGATCACCCACGGTTTTAAACCTCCAGATGAAATCCTCCTGCAACCCGATGTGGCCCTCGGCCCCCATGACTCCTTTACTAATGCGCCCTATGTGGAGGGCGTCATAGCCCAGGCCTCTTGTGGGAATAAAGATAAAGGAGCTTTTGTCCTCACTCCATTGAAACTCTCCTCTTAACTTTCGTCCATCTTCCAGAGTCATGGAAAATCCTGCTTCCACCGAGTCGGTATCCATAGGCTGATTAAAATCCACCTTGATCCTGGACCTGAGCCCGGCAAAGCTGTTTCCATCCTCCGGAGTAACCCCTATGACCTGGGGTACCAGAGAGGTAAATGACCATTGAAACTGTTCTGGCATAGAGGCGTTGGCAATAGATTTAATCCCTTTAGGGACCGTCACTTTGTACTGGGTGGCAAGGGGAAGGTGATCCTCGGGCCGGAAGGTCAGGATGGAGGTACCCAGCCAACTGAACTCCCCTTTTATCTCGGGCCGGATGGTGACCCCGAAATTCTCCCCTTTTACATTTTTGACCATGCCCAGAGAGACCATGGGCTGGTTGAACATGATGGTTATGCTGTCATCCCTCTGACCTACTTGCTGAGGACTCACCAGAACTACCTCTACTGGGTCTATGGTGGAGAAGCTAAAGACGTAATCGGAAGCCAGATTGTTACCCCTCGAATCCTCGGCTCCCTTGGATATCTTCACGGTGTACTTTTCACCCTGACCCAATCCCTCCTCACCAGGAACAAATCTCAGAGTGTCACCGGACCAGTCAAACTCTCCTTTCACTTCAGGATTTACATAAAAGGAGCTTTCCGCACTCTGATGGTCCAGCTTTCGTTCGAAAGTGATTTCTAGGGACGAATCAAGAGGTATCTCCTTGGCCCCGTCCTCCGGCCAACTGTAGATAATTTGGGGAGATGGGGCCAGCGGCCTGGCGCAGCCAGCCAGAGAAATCAAAGCCACCAAAGCAATACCGGGCAAAAGCGCTAATCTGAGAATTCCGCAACTACACCAGGATGACCTATGTTGCGCCATCAAGCAAACTCCTGTCCTGAGGCCGGTTCTGGGAGAACGAGGTCCGGCTATCGCCTA
>NZ_BLRZ01000087.1 GCF_013281975.1 Candidatus Hakubella thermalkaliphila
CCTGCTGGTCGAAGGAAGGGGTAGGCTCTTCGGGAGCTACCTCTGCTACGGGGGGCCGGCGGCAAGCGGTCAGGAAAATCGAGGCGGCTGTGGCCAAGACTCCAGCTTTCAATGCCTGGCTCAAGAACTCTCGCCGGTCCATCTTTCTGTAAGCTACTAACCGAGCTAGTTTGCTTAAATCATGTCGAGTAGAACTCATAACGCTTACTCCCTTGAAAATAACCCAATTTTCATGCGACGTGGTGCGCCGCGGTGCATGGGCGATTCCTTTCGAAATAGTTTCATTATTGTAACTGATTCCGTAGTTAACGGCAACAGTAGGTGGGTGATCTCACTCTGCTAACCTGAGATACTGGCGCCTTTATTTGAACTTGAAGTGTTCCATTCGTACTGGCGCAGATAACCAGTATTCTTTCTCTGTGGAGGCTTCCATGCCTGGTGGCGTCGATTAAGTTCTGTCGCCTCTACTTCTAAAGTTATGGTGCGTTCAGGAATATTTATAAAAATGCTATCTCCCTCCTCAACTAAAGCTATCGGCCCTCCATCAGATGCCTCAGGCGATAGGTGACCGATGCAAGGACCCCGCGTGCCACCCGAGAATCTACCATCAGTAATAAGGGCTACCGATTCAGATAGGCCCAGACCACAGATGGCAGCAGTAGGGGCAAGCATCTCCCTCATGCCCGGACCACCTTTTGGCCCTTCATATCGGATGACCACTACATCACCCTTATTTATCCGACCACCCAGTATGGCCCGCAGGGCATCTTCCTCGCACTCAAATACCCGGGCCGGACCTTTAAACTTTAACATGCCCTCTACTACAGCAGTCTGTTTGACCACCGCCCCTTCTGGAGCTAAGTTCCCGTAGAGTATAGCCAACCCGCCCGTGGGATGAACCGGCTTATGGAGGGGCCGAATCACCTCCTCATCCAGAACCTTTGCCTTTGCTATATTATCACCGATTGCCTTTCCGGTAACGGTAAGACAATTTAGGTCTAATAAAGGCTCCAGTCTCTTCATTATTGCTTCTACACCACCGGCTCTATCCAGATCCTCAAGGGTGTAAGAGCCGCCAGGACGCATATCGCAGATATGGGGTGTGGTTCTGGAAAGTTTATCAAATAAATTCAGGGGAATTTCAATTTCACATTCTCTGGCAACAGCCATGACTTCCAGAACATCGTTAGTAGAACCAGCTACAGCTAAAGAAACTCTTATCCAGTTCTGGAAAGCCTGATAGGTCATTATTCTCCTGGCGGTAATACCCCGGACAACTAACTCTACAATCTGCCTTCCGGTCTGTTTGGCAATCTCCTTTTTTCTTGGATCCAGAGCGTGACAGGTGGCACAGCCAGGTAATGATAACCCTAATGCCTCTACTCCACAGGCTAAAGTATTGGCACTGAACATCCCAGCACAGGTTCCTGCACCAAGACAGGCACAATCTTCCAGTTCTTTCAACTCATCCTCTTTCATTTTGCCTCGAGAGACCTCTCCTATAGCCTCAAATACATCAATTATATCTACAGATTTACCCTTAAAACTGCCAGGCCGCATCGGTCCACCAGTAAGCGCTACGGTGGGAATATTCAGTCTGCCAGCAGCCATTAAATGTCCGGGAACAATCTCATCGCAGGCGGGGATAAGAACCATCCCGTCAAAGCAATGAGCCTCAATCATTATCTCGATGGAGTTGGCAATTACATCCCGGGAAGGCAGAGAATACTTCATCCCCCTATGTCCCATGGCTAGGCCATCACATACTGCGATAGTGTGAAATTCAAAAGGCAGGCCATTTGCCTCTTTAATACCTTCTTTCACTACCTGGGCCAGTTCTTGTAGATGAATATGTCCAGGGACAATTTCTGTCCAGGAATTAACTACAGCAATGAATGGTTTCTCAAAATCTTTGTCCGTCACCCCACAGGCTTTAAGGAGGGCGCGATGCGGAGCCCGCTCCAGGCCTTTCTTAATCAAATCACTTCGTTGCATTCTCTCCCACCTCTTTTCTCGATTAAAAACTGCCTGCTTCTAGCACTGTATAAAAAGAGCCCCTTTACCCCTGGCAGCCCAAGAGCGAGGGGATACACTTATGCGCCTTACCCAGATCGAGGTAATCGAAATGCCAGCGATTCCCATTAATAAGGCGGGCTGAAATCTTCTCGGCTCTCTTAATAACATTTTAACCACATTATAACCGCATGTAAAAACCTCTTACAATTCAGGAACAGGTTTGTTATCATACCTGCATGGGATACGTGATGAGAACTCTTCAAGCTGGACTTGGGATCATCTTTGTGCTCTGCCTGCCTATTTTGCTCCTCACCAGTGGCATCAGGGTAGCGGTCAATGAAATCCGCCTCTATGAGTATGGCTTCGATAAATACGAGATAAGTCTGTTACGGCCGGTTGACCGGGCTGAGCTGGCTGAAATAGCCCGGGAGCTCATAGTGTATTTCAATTCAGAGGATGAGCTAATTGGGGATCGGCTGCGCCAGGTCTTTCCCACTCGTCGGGAGATCATCCACCTCTGGGAGGTCAAGAGGTTGATTCAGTTGTCTTACCGCGTGCAGGAGATAGCTCTGGTCTACACTTTCGCCTACCTTGCCCTGGGTTTTGCCTGTCTTAGAAAAGCCTTTTTGCCAAAGCTGGCCAAAGCAGTACTCGGGGGGAGCGTCACCACTATTGTTCTGCCACTTATCCTGGGGGGCCTGGCGCTTTTTGCCTTTAATTGGTTCTGGTGGAAATTTCACGTGATTAGCTTTCCCGGAAGTGATTACTGGATCCTGGACCCCGAGAAGCACAACTTGCTAAGAATGTTTCCCCAGGGGTTCTGGTTCGATGCGACCATGTTGGTCACCGGGGGAGTAGCAGTAGCAGCCTTGATGATGGGAGGAGGTGCCGGAGCCTATCTGGTGGTTCGCCAGAGAAGAGACCGACCCATCGAGGGACAATGAGAAAAATAACTTTAATCCGGAGGATCATCCAGAGAACTTCTTTTTACTTTTCCCCCCTTCTATATGGGTGGCCAGCACACTAAAATGGACCCCCTTGATTAAGGAATGCCTTGCCAAACGATCATGCCCCCGATCACAATAAACGACATCAGTATCACCACCTCCAGAGCCCTTCGCAACACCGATTTCCAGCGTTTAGTATCCCTCTTCATAATCTCTTCCTCCTTCCTCCACCCCCGCCAGTGAAGTTGGAAGACGTTGGCCTGGCAGGCAGTATAGCATTGGAGACATCTAACGCATTCAAGGGAGCGCCAGGTCCCCTGGCTGCCCATGGGGTTCAACCCGCCAGAGCAGCGCTGATGGCAAAGGCGGCAGGAAACGCATGTTCCAGGACTGCGCCTTCTCTTTAGCAAGCTGTATTTATTAAATACCGATATCCAGGCACCGAAAGGGCACAGATACCGGCACCAGCTCCGCCCCACAAACAGCGCCAACCCCAGCAGGATTATGGCAGTGCCTATCAGGGCAATACGTACCTCATCACCATATCTTGCCAGGAAAAACCATAGCTCTGCCATTAGGGGAAATCCAACCCAGAGATTTGTGGCATGAATTACCAGACCTATGACCAGGATAGCAACACCATACCTTATATGCCTGAGCACAGAGTCCGCACGTCGGGGTATGGTAATCTTCCTTAGGGGAACCTTAAATAGCAGATCCTGGATAATTCCACCAGGACAGAAAAATCCACAGAAAGCCTGCCCCGCCAAAAAGTTGGTACCCACTATGCCCAAAAATAGCCCTGAACGAATCTGGCCAAAAGTACAAAATATCGGACACACGTTACACATGATGAACGGTAGAGGAAAGGGGCAAGCCCAAAACCCGCCGGTTACCTTGATGCCAAGATTGCCGATAACCACTATCGGACCTATGGTTAACAGAGCAATTATTTTTGTGACCAGGGCTATGCTTTCCAGCTTCACTAGAGACTCCTGATGGCGCTTATTATTATCCGAGATTATGTGCTGTTCCTCTTCTCCAGGCACAGAGCTCCCCAAAGGGGCAGCTCTCACAGCGGAAGCTTTTTCTGGGACTGAATTTGTTCTTCTTTACGGCCTCTGTTATCCTCATTATCTCCTTCTTCACTTGAGCCAGCTTTTGCTCTCCATAGACTCCGCATTCCTCACTTCCATCGCCCAGGAAGAAGAGGGTGCATTTCAGACGCTGGGGGTCGACCCTAAAGATCTCCGAGAAGGCAAGGGCGTAGATCTGGAGCTGGAAATTCCTGCTTAGAACATCCCTTTGGCCTCTTACTCCTGACTTGAAGTCTATTATTTCCCACCCTCCGTCAGCATATTTCTGGGCTCTATCAATAACCCCGACGATGACATTGTCTCCTACTTTCAAGTTGAAATGCTGCTCCACCAACACCTGGACTACCTCTGGATCCGGCCGGGAAAATCTGCTCCGGGCGAAATTAAGAGCCATCTCCTTAGGAGAGAGCTTCTCTCTCTCCTCATCTACCACTGGCTCTCCTCCTTCCCAGTAGGCCGGGCTGTACTCGTATTTTTCAAAACTTTCCGGAAAGTTCAGATCGAGAATACTCAAACTTTGTCCAGAAGCCAACTCGATCATCCGATGGATAAAGGTGCCCACTTTCATGAAGTAGGTATGAGGAGTAGGAAGAGGTTCTATGTAGCTCCAAAAGTACTTCTGAGGACATTCTCGATAGGTATTGAGGGCCGAATAGCTGAAGATATGCCGGGGCACTGGCTCCAGCCGGCCCGGCTTTTCCTTCTCCCGCTGAAGTTTCAGAAGATCCAGCTCTGCCTCATAGGCCCTTTTCTCTACATCGGGGCTGAAAGAGATCCCTGAATGGAGCTCTTTCAACCGGTCTTTGAGCTCACCGAGAGTCCGGGCGTTTTTAACAATATAGGTCAGTGGATGGTTAGATTGAATCTGGCCAGGATAGGTACTCTTTCTCTCATTCTCAGCAATGTAAACTGCTGAATCATCCCCAGATTGAGGAGGAAGGTTAAAAGAAGGGTGAAGCGGAGCCTGCAGGACAGACTTATCTTTATCTACATCTTCTATTATCTCCACCAGCCCGGTCTCCAGGGAATTCTTTAGAAAGGGAGATATCTCTTTCTCTCTTTCTCTTTTGTTAGTAGGATCAGTAATCCGGTGGGCGGAAAGATAAAGCTTTTCCATAGCTCTGGTACAGGCCACATAGAAAAGCCTCCTTTCCTCCTCCAGATAGAACTCCTCCTGGGCTTGTTTAAACCTGGCTTTGCTGGAGTACTCTTCCGGTCGGGGAATGTAATCTCGGTCTCCCCTTAAGGATAGAGGAACTTGAAACTTGGCCTTCCTGTCCCGCCCGGGAAAGATGCCGTCGCAGAGCAGGGGTACAAAGACCACTGGAAATTCTAACCCCTTGGCCGCATGGACTGACATCACCTTTACGGTATCTTCCTCCCCTATCAAAATCTCTTCCGGCTCTCTCTCCGCTGCCTTAAGCACTTCTTCCAAATAGAGGACAAAGTTCTCAAAGGAAGCTTTCTCTCGGACTCCCTCAAAATCAGCGGCTATGCGGATCAGCTTTTCCAGATTGCGCAGTCTGCGGTGAGATTCAGGATTGTTTTCTGCCCGAAGTTCATCCAGAAGCCCCGTAGATTCAAAAATCTCCCTTAATAGCTGGGGGAGCCGGAAGCGCTCCGAAAGGAGAATAAATCTCCTCAAATCATTTTTTAGTTGACGGAGGCGCTCCTTTGCCTCCGGGCTCACTTTTTCGGACTGATCCGCATTAAGCACAGCATCAATGAGAGAGAGGGTTTGCCTTCTTTCGGCCTCCAGAGAGGATTTGGGGGTGCTTTCCTGCGCCTGTTGAGCCAGGAAGAAGATATCTCGATCACATATTTTGAAACGTTCCCCCTGCAGGATTCGGACCAGAGAGATCCCATGGTTGGGATCACGAGTGAGTCTGAGCCAGGAAATGGCATCCAGAATCTCTGGACGATAGAAAAAACTCCGGTCTCCGATCAGCTCATAGGGAATTCCCTCCCGGTTGAATACTTCGGATATGAGCTCAAAAAGCTTCCTCCGGCACAGGACTGCTATGTCCCGGTATCCGTAGCCCTGCTCTGCCACCAATTTCCTGATCTGGTGGGCCACCTGGCCCATCTCCTGGGCGAAGCTGTCTCTGACGAAGGCATAAACTTCCGACCTCTGGTCACGATGGTAAGCTTGGGGTATCTTCTTCACCCTCTGAAGATTAGCCTCCACTGTCCTGGAGGCGACATCTATAATCCGCTGCCCGGAACGGAAATTGGACTGGATGCGAAAATCCTTCACTTCTCCCGGGCCAAAGAGAGGAGCGTCACCGAAGTGCAGGAAGTTCTGAATGGTGGCACCCCGCCATCCATAGATACCCTGATCATCATCGCCTACCACCGTCACGTTCTTGCTCTGTCCGGCTAGAAGGTAGACCAGCTCGGCCTGGGCAATGTTGGTATCCTGATACTCATCCACGAAGATGAAGGGGAATCGATTCTGATAGCGGGCCAGAATGGCCGGCCTCTCTCTGAAGAGCCTAACCGGAAGCATTATCTGATCCCCATGATCTATATAGTTGTTTCTGAACTTGATCTCTTCATATCCCTGGTAGACCTGGAGGAGCTCCTTTTGCTTCTCAAAGACCTCTTCCTCCTCCTTGCCTAAAGCATCGCTGGGAAAGGCAGCTATCTCCTGGGGACGTCGGATGATAAATTTCTCGTAGGTCTCAAAGTCAATAAGATGATCTTTCAGGTCCAGGATGTAGTCCAGAAGATGATCCAGAAAACCACCGATATTCAGGCCTATCTTGACCTTATGAAAGACGAAATCATCGAAGATCTCATAAAGAAGCTGCCAGGACTCAGCCCGACCGATGAGACGGACATTGGTATCCAGGCCCATGAGAAGGGAATTTTCCCGGATAATGTCATATCCAAAAGAGTGGAAAGTAGAGATCTGTAGTTCATGCTCATCTACTTCTCCTTGCAACTTTCTTATGACCCTTTCCTTCATATTCTGGGCGGCTTTATTGGTAAAGGTAAGGGCCAGGATCTGAAAGGGCTGGGCGATCCCCTCCTCTATAACCCTGAGGATCTTATCGGTCAAGACGGTGGTCTTACCTGATCCAGCACAGGCTATGATGCGGCTGGGGCCATAGATATGAGAAAGAGCTGCCTTTTGTTCCTCGGTGTGTTTGACTTCCTTTATCTCACCAATCATGTCTCACCAGTTGTTTCTGGGACCATACTTTCGGGGACACAGATATTGATATTCACAGGTGTTACATTCCCAGGTGCTCTCGGGCTGGGCCGGGAACTCTTCGGCCAGAATTTTGGCCACTATGTCCAGAATCTCCTCTCTTACCTCAGTTTCCCTCTGAGGAGATGGGTTCTGCTCCCTTCTGGGTCTACCCTTGTCGGTTATAAAGAAATAACTCATGGACGCCACTCGATCCCGGTAGTCCCGAAGATCATCGGAAAGAGAAGTAGCCAGAAGATAAATGCCCAACTGAAGATCTTGAGCAGCCCTGTCATCACTGAGAGGCGTGCTGGTGGACTTGTAGTCGATGAGTTCAACCTGGCCTCCATCCAGCTCATTTATCTGATCAATCCTTCCTCGAAAGACGTGACCTTCCAGGGCAAACTTAAACTTCTTCTCCAGGGCCAGGAGCCTGGGCTTGCGGGGAGGAAGGTAGGCGAAAATGGAGCTGAATTTTTGGTAGGCATCTCTTTTTTGCTCTATGGCCATGGGTTTGAAGTCAAAAATGGCATCATCCCAGAGTTGATCTATAAGGGACCTCAGGCCCTCCACAGAATAGGAGCAGTCTCTTCTCCGGAAAAACTCCTCCATGATCCGATGATAAAGATTCCCTCGGGCTATATAGGGGCCTCTGGGATCGCTCAAGCTGAAATGGGTATCAAACTTGTATCTCATGGGACATGACTTGTAGGTCTGCACCGAAGAGTAGGAGGAGGACAGCGCCCCTTCGGGGTGAGGATGGTTCTGGTTAGAGGTAGGTGGTAGGTTAACCCACCAGCGATCGGGGTCAGCCAGCCCGGTCAGAACATAAGCAGATACAAGCACCTGGTCAGCCACACTCCAGTCTCCCTGCCCCAGCCTGATCAGACCCCCATTGCAGATAGACCTGCAGACAACCTCGGCATTCTTGCTGGAGCCCACATAGCCCTCTAATTGGGTGTAGCCAGAAGAAGCCATACCCATTTCCGCCAAAAACCGGGTGCGCCGGCTTTATTCGCTGGCTCCGTAGCTATCGGCCTGGCTGAGAATCACTATGTCTCTGGCCTTGGTCCTGGCCACATAGGCCACTCTCCTCTCCCCATCGCAAT
>NZ_BLRZ01000088.1 GCF_013281975.1 Candidatus Hakubella thermalkaliphila
TATGCAGGATAGGAACACAATGCGTGGCGAACGTCAGATAACACAGCATAATAGGAGGGTATCATTGACACAGCCTGGCAGATCATATTAGAATACAAAAAGGCTAATGCTTTTTGCTTATTATTTGTGTGGATCATGATAAATTCAGCTCAGATTGGGTCATTGCCAAGACAAGAGAAGGGCCTACGTGACAACAGGAGCAGGTGGCTTGCTAGCAAGATGGATAAGGGACGTTTGTCAGGAAAATGGACAAATGACTTACTTACAGCCAGGTCTCCTGGCGTTTAGAAGTTGTAGGTTATTTCTCTTAATTCTCGCAAGGTCAAAGGGGAGGCCTAACTTCATAGGATCTTGGTCAAGGATAGAAAAAAGGTAGGTTTTTGGAGTCCCTCATCCTGGCAGCAGGATGACCAGGGCTTCGTGAGTGAGCTCCCAAGGACAATGTTCCAATTAAAAGATCTTTCTGAAAGAGACTGAGAAACCTCAGTCCCTAAATAAGCGAAAAGCATTAAGCCGAGCACAGCTCGGCTTAATTAATTTAAGGGGGTGAGATGAGATCGGAACTATAGACTTCTACATCTATTTAACATTTATAATTCTCTCGGCAGCAGCAGGGGTAGCCCTGGGATATCTGTTAAGAAACCTGCTCGGCAAGGCCAGGGTAGAATCTGCGGAGGCCACAGCTAGAAGACTGGTTCAGGAAGCAGAGAAGCAGGCCTCAGCGGCCAAGAAGGAAGCTTTGCTCGAGGCTAAGGATGAGATTTATAACCTGAGGACCGAAGCCGAAAGGGAGATTCGGGAGAGAAGAGCAGAGCTTCAACGCCTGGAGAGTAAATTGCTTCAGAGAGAGGAGCTTCTGGAAGAGAGATCCATAAAGCTGGAGCAGAAAGAGAAACAGATAAGCTCTCAGGAGAAGGAAAGTGCCAGAATTCAGGCAGAGCTGAGCGAAGTTCTGCGAAAGGAGAGACTTAAACTAGAGGCCATAGCTGACCTCTCCGCGGCGGAAGCTAAAGCTTTGCTAATGAAGCGGCTGGAAGAGGAAGCTCGTTATGAAAGTGCCAAGAAGATAAGGGAGATCGAACTGGAAGCCAGTGAGGAAGCTGAGAAGAGAGCAAAGAAGATAATCTCTCTGGCCATTCAGAGATGTGCCTCCAACCATGTGGCTGAGACCACTGTCTCGGTAGTCTCCCTGCCCTCTGATGAGATGAAGGGCAGAATAATAGGACGAGAAGGGAGGAACATCCGGGCTTTCGAAAATTTGACTGGCATAAACCTGATTATTGATGATACGCCTGAAGCAGTTATTCTCTCTAGTTTTGATCCTATAAGGAGGGAGACCGCGCGAGTAACACTGGAAAATTTAATCGCTGACGGCAGAATTCAGCCGGCCCGTATCGAGGAGATGTTTGGCAGGGCCACTGCCGAGGTTAACGAACAGATCAAGCAGGAAGGTGAACGGGCCATTTTTGAGACCGGTGTTTCGGGGCTGCCCAATGAGCTGATCAAAGTTCTGGGCAGGCTGAGATTTCGTAGCAGTTATGGGCAGAACGTCCTCCAACATTCCATAGAAACAGCTCATCTGGCCGGGATCATGGCCGCTGAACTGGGCCTTGGAATCAAGAAGGCCAAAAGAGCCGGGCTGCTTCACGACATAGGAAAGGCTATCGACCACGAGGTAGAAGGCGCTCACGCTATTATAGGAGCCGATTTGGCCCGGCGTCTGAACGAACCTGAGGATATTTGTCATGCTATAGAGAGCCACCATAATGATCGAGAGCCTCAGTCTATCCTGGCTGTTTTGATCCAGGCTGCTGATGCCATTTCCGGAGCCAGGCCAGGAGCCAGACGAGAGAATCTGGAAAGCTACGTCAAGAGGCTGGAGAACATTGAGAGGATAGCCAACGAATTCAAAGGCGTGGAGAAGAGTTTTGCCATGCAAGCAGGAAGAGAAGTGCGAGTCGTGGTGCAACCAGAGATTATAGATGACGTTCAGTCAGCTCGTATCGCCCGGGAGCTGGCCAAAAAGATCGAAGAGGAGCTGGAATACGCTGGCCAGATTAAAGTTACGGTGATCCGGGAGACCAGGGCTATCGAATACGCCAGGTAGAAGAACCAGGTTTCCCAGGGGGAGAAGGGGAAATGGCTGCTGACCTTCACATTCACAGCAGCGCCTCAGATGGGAGCTGTACTCCAGAGCAAATCGTGGACATGGCCAGAAGTTTGGGAATAAGAACCATCTCCATTGCTGATCATGATAGCGTGGAGGGTGTGGAGAGAGCTCTCGACTATGGCCTCCGGAAGCAGATCGAGGTCATACCATCTGTAGAATTGTCCAGTGAGTCAGAAATGGGGGATTTCCACTTTATCGGCTATTTTGTCGATCACAAAAATATCTCTCTCCAAAGACATCTGGCTGAGTTGCGGGAGAAACGCCTGGTCAGAGCCGGGAAAATAGTGGATAAATTGACAGATTTCAGTATAGATCTTGATTTCGACCAAATTCTGGCCGACAGCCAGGGCGGGTCGGTGGGCCGAGTCCACCTGGCCCGGGAGCTGATTAGAAAAGGATATGCGCAGAGCGTGGGAGACGCTTTTGCCAGGTACCTGAGCAAGGAGAGCCGATTTTATGTTCCCAAGTTCCTTTCAGAACCAGAAGAGGTTATCTCCATTCTCATCAGGGCAAACTCAGTTCCGGTACTCGCTCATCCCGGCCTTCTGGGATCTGAGGACAAGATCCGCTTCCTGGCAGAAAAGGGTGTGCGAGGTATTGAAGTATATTATCCCAAACATGACCCCTGGCTGACCTCCCGGTACGCCCAAATAGCCGAGGAGTTAGGGCTGGTCAAAACTGGTGGATCCGATTTTCATGGCCCGGGCTCTCAAGATAATGAGAGTCTGGGTTCGGTACTGATATCCGATCAACTGGTGGACGAATTGCGCCAGGAGCACAAGAGGCTATCGAAGCTTTTACTACATCACTACTATGGGTAAGAAGTTTTACATCCGCACCTTCGGGTGCCAGATGAACAAGCATGACTCGGAGCGCATAGCAGGACTTCTCTCGGAATGTCATTTCCAGGAGACTCTGGAGATAGGCCAGGCCGAAGTCATAATTTATAACACCTGTAGCGTTCGGGAAAATGCCGATAACAGGCTGTTCGGCCACCTGAGCCAGCTTGCATCCCTCAAGGAAAGAAAAAGAAGCCTGAAGGTAGTAGTTGCCGGGTGCATTGCCCAAAAAATGAAAGAGGACCTGTTGGAAAGATCTCCTCATGTGGATATAGTGGTGGGTCCTAATGACCTGGGCGCCCTGCCCCATCTGATCAGGATGAGCGAAGAGAAAAAGGCCCGCCTTTGCCAGGCCAGGGATAAGCCGCAACAAGAGATCACCTCCCTTCCCTCCAAGAGAAAATCTGCCTTCAAAGCCTGGCTACCCATTATGACCGGCTGCAACAATTTCTGTAGCTACTGTATCGTCCCTTACGTCCGAGGCCGGGAGCACAGCAGGCCTTTTGAGGAGGTCCTCACAGAGGCTCAGGAACTGGTCAATGATGGGGTTGTGGAAATCACCCTTCTGGGTCAGAACGTCAATTCCTACCATGACGGGAACGGCAGGGGGTTCTTCCATCTCCTGGAAGCTGTCTCTCAAATAGAAGGGGTCAAGAGAATAAGGTTTGCTACCTCTCATCCCAAAGACTTGAGCCCGGAAGTTATAGATCTGATCGCCCAGAGGGAGAATATCTGTAACCACATCCATCTTCCCCTTCAGTCAGGATCAAACCGGATACTGTCTCATATGAATAGAAAATACACTCGGGAACACTTTCTCCATTTGGCCTCCTTGATTCAGGAGAGAATACCAGAGGTGGCTCTGTCCACGGACATAATCGTGGGCTATCTCTCTGAGGAAGAAGAGGACTTCTGGGATACAGTGGATATGCTCAAGAAATGTCGCTTCGATCAAGCTTTCATTTTCGAATTCTCTCCCCGCCCCGGAACAACTGCCTCTATGATGGAGGATAGGATATCTAAAGCTGAGAAGCAGAGGAGATTCAGGATGGTCAATGATCTACAGAAGGAGATCTCCTGGCAAAAGAATAGATCCTACATCGGTAGATGTGTAACGGTACTGGTAGAGGGAAGGAGTAAGAAGGACCCTGGTGAGATTTGGGGAAGGACTGATAATAATAAGGTGGTCAACTTCCCTGGCAGCTCAGAGTTGATAGGGAAAATGGTAAGTGTTAAGATAGTTGATGCCGGTGCTTTTTCTTTAAAAGGAATCGCCCATGTGCCGCGGCGCACCACGTCACATGAAAATTGGGTTATTTTCA
Source organism: Candidatus Hakubella thermalkaliphila (assembly GCF_013281975.1). Lineage (GTDB taxonomy): Bacteria > Actinomycetota > Humimicrobiia > Hakubellales > Hakubellaceae > Hakubella > Hakubella thermalkaliphila. The sequence goes on from NZ_BLRZ01000088.1 coordinate 4,332, forward strand.
AGGGAGAGTTGCAAAGAATTTCAGATTAAAGTCCTTCTCCTGAACCAGGGGCTCAAGATTGTCCAGAATAATTGAAAAAGCTCATGAGTTAGAACAAGCTATAGCAGAATCCGAGGAGCTCCAAAACGTTCTCTACTATAGAAAACAGTTGATCAGGAATCCGGATTCTTTCATTCTCTACAACGACTATAAAAATCTGCAAAGGAGTCTTTTATCTAAAAAGAACAACAACCAGGAGATCTCTCCTGAAGAGCTGGAGAGATTGAAAGAGCTTCAGGAACTTCTGGAAAAGGATGAAACGATCCGGCTTCTCCTGGAAAGCGAGGAGAGGCTTAATAACATCTTGACCCAAGTCAACACTATCGTCGCTAAGGCTCTGGCTGTATCCGAGACCCAATAAAGGCGATGAACAATAAATGGGTGGCATAATTCGAGGCATCATAGCCCCTCATCCTCCTATTATTGTTCCTGAGATAGGGAGAGGGGAAATCTCAAAGGTGAGAAAGACCATCGATTCTCTTAATCTCCTGGCCGAAGAGGTTCAGAGAATCAAGCCAGAACTGATGATCGTTATCTCACCTCATAGTCCCTTTTTTTATGATTCCATCGCCATCAACAATGACCAACCTTTGTATGGTGACTTCTCTGCTTTTGGCGCTTCTCACCTGGAGTTCCGCTTTGATAACGACCTATCCTTCGTGGAAGAGGTTACAAACGCGGCCCGCACTCATCATCTGGAGGTAACTCCCTTCACCAGTCGCAGGACCACTTTTGGCAGATATGGTGGCCTGGACCACGGTGTCCTGGTCCCTCTCTACTACCTGGCTAGAAACTATCGGTCCAAAATTGTCAATGTGTCTATCTCCGGCCTGGACTACAAGTCTCACCAAAAGTGGGGCTCTCTACTGGACGAAGTAGTCGAGAAGAGGGGAGAGAGAACCATTTTTGTGGCATCCGGAGACCTGTCCCACCGTCTCATTCCTGGGGCTCCTGCTGGCTATAGCCCCCGGGGCAGAGAGTTCGATGAAAAGATTGTAGAGATAGTCCGGAGCGGAGATCTTGCCTCTCTTACCACATTGGATGCTGATCTCATCGAAAGCGCTGGTGAGTGTGGACTCCGACCTTTGATTACTCTTCACGGATGCCTTGATAGAAAAAACTACCAATGCGAATTTCTCTCCTACGAAGGCCCCTTTGGGGTAGGCTACCTGGTGGCCCAGGTTAACACTACAACGTCATTTACCTGAATACATACAATATATTGTGGTTCAATTAAAGAAATTGCCCTACATATTGAACCAAGATTCTTAAGTATCGCTGTAGAGTTAAGCTCAACACTCTTTAAAATGGAGGAGCAAAGGAGCAGTCTCTTGGAGAAGGATGAGGCCTCGTCGGACAAAAATCCCTATGTGGAGCTAGCCAGGAAGGCTATAGAAGCCTACATCCGCCATGGAAGAGTTCTCTCAGGAGAGCATGCTGATCTCCTCCTGAGAAATCAAAGGGCCGGGGTTTTTATGTGTATCAAGAAAAGGGGGAGTCTCAGGGGCTGTATAGGAACTATCCATCCAGTGAGGAAAAATCTGGCTGAGGAGATCATCCATAATGCCATATCTGCAGCCACCAGGGATCCTCGCTTTCCGGCCCTTACCGAAGATGAACTGGAAGACCTATCTTTCTCCGTAGATATCCTGGGTGAGCGGGAGAAAGTAGCTAATATGTCGCAGTTAGATCCGCGCAAATACGGAGTAATAGTTAAGTCGGGACCAGCAGTAGGTCTTCTGCTTCCAGATCTGGAAGGGGTAGACACTCCGGAGGCCCAGGTAAAAATAGCTCTCAGAAAAGCAGGTCTCAGTCCCTCCGAAAAGTACGAGCTTTTCCGATTCCAGGTCACAAGACATAAAGAGAGCACTTAATGGGTGAAAGAGGATTATCGAAAGTGAACTACTCCTACCTTACGGAAGGAGCTTCCTGCTTCATCGGCAACCTGCGGTGCCTCCATCAGGCCTGAATTCGGGCAGTTCCTGCCCTACTGTGTCTGCCTGCTTACCAGGTTCGGCTTTACGTAATACATGGATACAGGCATATTGGTATTACGACCCCTCACGCCTGCAGGTTGACACTGGGAGGAGTATATCATAGAAACAGGAAAAAGACAAGGGATTTCCTGCCTCTCATCCCCTCCCTTACGGAAGGGGACTTCTCGGCGGGAAGTTAAGAAGGGCATCCTTATTGCCATCGTAGGTCCAACTGCTGTCGGCAAAACTCGTGTTTCTGCCAGTTTAGCCACATTGGTAGGCGGAGAAATCGTATCCGCTGATTCTTCCCAACTTTATCGCCAGATGGATGTAGGTACGGCCAGGCCAGAGCCGGAAATTATGTCTACAGTGCCTCATCATCTGGTAGATAGTTTTGACCTTGACCACCCTATTACGGTCGCCGAATATCAGAGACTTGCCAGGCAGGAAATACAGGGTATAATCGAAAGAAAACGACTGCCCATTCTGGTGGGAGGATCGGGCCTTTACCTCCGAAGTGTCATTGATGATCTTCGTTTCGCCGAGAATGCCCTAAGTCTGGAAGAAAGAAAGAAATTGACCCAAGAGCTGGCGGAGAAGGGGAGAGAAGTTCTTTGGGAAGAGCTACAAAGAATTGATCCCTGGTATGCGGCGAAAATCAGTGCCGGTGACACCAGGAGGATTATCAGAGCTTTGGAGGTTTATCGTCTCACCGGAAAACCCCTTTCCTCCTTTGGTGGAGAATGGGGCAAACGTCGCTCCGTCTATGACCTGACCATGTTTGGTCTGACAGCTCCCAAAGACGTCCTTTACTCCAGGATAGAAAAACGGGTGGACGGGATGCTGGAGAAAGGGCTGGTGGAAGAGGTCAAGGGGTTGATGGAGAAGGGATATGACAACTCTCCGGTTCTGGCTCAGTCCATAGGATATAAGGAGGTTATGCTCTATCTCCAGGGAAAGATCGATTTTGAAGAGATGGTGCGCCTGATTAAGAGAAACAGCCGCAGGTTGGCCAAAAAACAGCTGACCTGGTTTCGAAGAGATCCAAGAATTTTATGGCTAGATGTTTCCTCTGGTGAGAACGAAGGGGAGCTGGTTAACCAGATGATCCGCGTTTTAAAGGAAAGAGGTGTACCCTTTGAACTTTGTGAAATTTCACAGCCAGGGCAATGACTTTATTCTCATAGATGGCCTTAAAGAGGAAGTAGATCTTCCGCCGCATCTGATCCATCATCTATGCCGGCGAAGATTTGGAGTGGGAGCAGATGGTGTCCTCCTTCTGCTACCCTCTCGGGTGGCTGACTTTAGGATGCGTATTTATAATACTGATGGTTCAGAAGCAGAGATGTGTGGCAATGGGATACGATGCCTGGGCAAGTACGTTTATGATCACGGCCTTATCGACCGGCTAGCTCTTACTGTGGAGACCGGAGCGGGGATAAAATGTTTGAAGCTGGCTCTTAGAGAGGGACGGGCGGATCGAATAACCGTCAACATGGGCATGCCCGTCTTCGAGAAATCCAGGATTCCCATGGCCGGGGAGAGGGGAGAGGCCATACAGGAAGGAATTCTTATCGACAACCTGACCCTGAAAATCACGGCCCTATCTATGGGAAATCCCCACTGCGTCCTCTTTGTGGACGAGGTCGCCTCAGCTCCAGTGGAAAAACTGGGCCCTCTTCTGGAAAACTCGCGCTTCTTCCCCCAGAGAACCAACGTGGAGTTCGTCTCTGTTCTCCAAAGGGATGAGCTAGAAGCAAGAGTGTGGGAGAGAGGAGTAGGAGAAACTCTTGCCTGCGGCACAGGAGCATGTGCGGCAGCAGTAGCTTCAGCAAGAAGCAACTTTGCGGATCGGAAGGTGGTGGTTCACCTTCCCGGAGGAGATCTGGAAGTGGACTGGCAAGAGGATGGCTATGTGTACCTGACCGGACCGGTGGTGGAGATCTATCAGGGCATGGTACTGGAGGAGTGGCTCCTTCAGCAGTACGAGGAG
>NZ_BLRZ01000089.1 GCF_013281975.1 Candidatus Hakubella thermalkaliphila
AAGAAATTGCCCTACATATTGAACCAAGATTCTTAAGTATCGCTGTAGGGTTAATATTCGACTCAGCAGGCGAGGTCTTATGGTGGGAAAGGTTGGTGTCGCGGAGACTCGAAGACTGAGATTTCGGCTTATTCGCTCAGAGAAGCATGAGACATGGCGCAAGATTGACGAGCACGGAGACATTCTGGGGTCAGAATAAGCCATAAACACGGGAAGGACATCCCCAAAGGAACCTTCAAGATAATGTTGGGACAGGCCGGCCCAAGGCAACGTCTTCCAGAATCACTTGCTTAAAGATATCTCTATCCCCTAAACGTTTAGTCGCATCCAATATTTCAATGCCCGCCAGACGTCCGTCAGCGTCATAATCAGCAGCCAGCCCTTCAGCAAGGTGTTGGGTTGTGACGGTCGTCTCACGGAATCTGATATACAGGGCATCCACCTCAGGGTCATAGGTAATTTTCATAACCATGCCTCCACTTAAAAATAGTAAGTATATACCGTAACAACTACAATTTCCGTCGGTTCTTCAACAAAAATGGGGCGAACCTGTTTCGTTGCATACACTTTTCTATTCCACTCCTTACCAAACGGAAAGTTTCTGCGACACTCCAATCGCCCCAATTCAGCAAGTGCCCACTTTTCGGAGCGTATCGTTTCGACAATTTCCTCTTCTGTCACTGCCCGAAAAGGCATTTGTGAACGAGCATGTCCAGAAAGTCGTATGGATTTCACTCTTCCATCTTATTTGATATTCACAAAATCTTCAACTGCAATCGATCCAGAGGCGAAGCGAAGGACTCGATGGATTTATACTGTATCAAATTAAAGAAAACTCCGCCTTGCCGTTTTTTTGTCCAATTTTTTGAACCTGCGTTAAGCAGGTGGGTGTCCTCCTGACTGATTCATAAGTCTCCACAAGGAAGCATTTACTCCTCATCCAGAGACGGACTCCCTATGTGACGGTGTTGGCTCAAAAAAAGGCGACAAATCACGAACAAGGCAGAGCTTTCGGTTAGAATATTAGCACATTGCTCTTGTCAAATCAATTGGCTATGTTACATGGCTGATACAAAAACTTCACTCCAGTTCTTTGATCTCGATGCCCAGCTCCTCCAGTTGCTCCTTTTCCACGTAATCAGGACTTCCGGTCAGAGGACAGGTGGCTGATTGGGTTTTGGGGAAGGCGATTACTTCCCGGATAGAATCCTCCCCGGCCATCAACATGAGCAGCCGGTCCAGCCCAAAGGCAATTCCTCCGTGAGGTGGCACTCCATATTCTAAAGCTTTAAGAAAAAAGCCGAAGCTCTTTTCAATCCTTTCCGGCGAGAGCCCTAAAATCTTGAATATCTTCCTTTGTAGCTCTGGAAAAAAAATCCGCAGAGAGCCGCCAGCAATCTCCACTCCATTGAGCACCAGATCATAGGCATCAGCCATTACTTTCAGGGGGTCGCTCTCCAAGTAGACCAGGCTCTCCTCTGTGGGCCGGGTAAAAGGGTGATGATGGGATTTTAGCCTCTTTTCTTCCTCATCATATTCAAAGAGAGGAAAATCTATTACCCACGCAAAACTGAACTTATCCCGGTCAATGAGCCCCAACTGTTGCCCAAGCTTCTCTCTCAAGTTGGAGAGAGACGAACAAACCACTTCTTCCCTGTCGGCCACTATCAACAGCAGACTTCCGGCCCGGGCCTCAAAATTTTCCACCATCAGTTTCTTCTCCTGGTCGGACAGAAATTTGGAGACCGGAGAGTCCACAGTGAGATCCTCTTTGACTTTAAACCAGGCCAGACCCCTGGCCCCAAATTGCTTCACCACATCTTCCAGCCCCTGGATGTCCCGACGGGATAGATCAGCACATCCCTCCGCCCTGATCCCTCGGATGACTCCCCCCCCCCTCCAGGGTACGCCCAAAGACCTGGAGCTGAGTATGGGTAAAGATATGGCTGAGCTCAACTATGGCTAAGTTAAATCTAAGATCAGGCTTATCAGTGCCATAGCTTCTCCTGGACTCCATATAGGAGATTCTGGGAAAAGGAGTTTTGATTTCCACTTCCAGAACCGTCCTGAAAAGGTGGGACAGCATCTCCTCACACAGAGTTAGAATATGCTCCCGGTGGACAAAAGACATCTCCATATCAATCTGAGTGAGCTCAGGCTGCCGATCCGCTCTCAGATCTTCGTCGCGAAAGCACCTGGCAATCTGGAAGTACCTCTCCAGTCCAGAAATCATGAGGATCTGCTTGAAAAGTTGGGGAGATTGGGGCAGAGCGTAGAACTGACCGGGCTGAAGTCTGCTGGGCACCAGAAAATCTCTGGCTCCTTCCGCAGTGCTCTTGCTTAAGATGGGCGTCTCCACTTCCACAAAGCTTTTCTCATCCAGAAATTTCCTTACTTCCAGAGCCACTTTGTGGCGCATAAGCAGGTTGTTAAGGGGTTTTGACCTGCGCAGGTCCAGGTATCTATACTCAAGTCTCAACCTATCATCTACGTTTATGTCATCTTGTGTGGGGAAGGGCGGCGTTCTGGACTCGCTCAAGACCTTCAGCTCAGAAACTCTTACCTCCACTTCTCCTGTTTTGATCCTGGGATTAGCAGTTCCTTCAGGCCTTTCCGCCACAGTCCCTCTAATCTGACAGACATATTCGCCTCTGATGGACTTAGCCAACTCGAAGACTTCTTGGAACTCTCGGGTATCAATCACCGTTTGGATCAGGCCGCTCCTATCCCGTAGATCAAGAAAAATTAACCCCCCATGATCTCTCCGCCGGTGAACCCACCCACAAAGAGAGACGGACGTTCCTTTATGGTCAAGACCCAACTCTCCACACCAGTGAGTCCTGTATTTTTCCTTTTGCATCTACCCTTACCCCTCTCTAGAGTACCGGCAAGTGGAGGTGTAGCTTCCGAAAAGGGAGCCTTTACGATCGGATTGGAGGGCACCGGCTTGCTGTCTCAGCCTCTAGCGCCCCATTTTTCTTTCCGGCCCAGCTTCTGGTAGAGATAGTCCAGCAAATCCTCAAAGGGTACTTCCTCCTGAGATGAAGTAGCCATATCCCGCACTCCCAGAACACCTTTTCTTATCTCATCCTCTCCAATGAAGATGACTATCTTGGCCCTTAGTTTATCAGCCAGCCGCATTTGGGCCTTCATGCTTCGAGACAGGTGATCCATTTCTGCCGAAAACCCCTGGTGCCGCAAAATATCCAGCCTTTTGATGGTCTCGAATCTCAGATGGTGAGATGTCGTTATAATGAAGAGATCCAGGCTCTTGTCCTCATACCCCTTCAGACCGCTGCGCTTCATAGCCAGGGAAGTTCTGTCAATACCAATGGCAAAGCCCAGCCCGGCAATGGGAGGTCCTCCACAATCCTCCACTAAATAGTCGTACCGTCCACCTGCACCAATGACATTTTGAGCTCCCAGGGAAGGAGAGACTACCTCAAATACGCTGCGGGTATAGTAGTCCAGACCCCGCACCACCTTAGGGTCCAGCTCATAGTCAGGGCCCATGACTCCCAGATATTTCTTCACTTCTTCAAAATGTTCCTGACACTGAGCGCAGAGGACAGAGATGAGTTCCGGAGCTTCTCTTAAAAGATGACGACATCCCTCTACTTTACAGTCAAAGACCCGAAGAGGGTTTTTCTTGATCCGCTCCCGGCAGTTCCGGCAGAGACCTTTTTCCACTTTCCTGAGATAACCAACCAGCTCCTCCCGGTAGGGAGCCCGGCATATCCGGCAACCCATGCTATTCAGCTTGAGAGTCAGGTTTTTCAGGCCCAGATCCTGAAAAATATGCATCAAAAGAGCAATGACCTCTGCATCGGCGGAGGGCTGCTCTGCCCCCAGAAGCTCTACATCTATCTGGTAGAACTCTCTGTACCTTCCTGCCTGAGGCTTTTCCTTTCGGAACATGGGTCCGATACAGAAATACTTCTGGGGCATGCTTTTAGTGTAGAGACTATGTTCGATGAAAGCTCGGACAATACCAGAGGTTGCTTCCGGCCGGAGAGCAAAGGAGCTTCCCTTTTGATCCCCAAAGGTATACATCTCTTTGCTCACAATGTCAGTGGCCTCGCCGATGCCTCGGACGAACAGCTCAGTATGCTCAAAGGTGGGAACTATCATCTCTTGGTAGCAATACAGACCAAGCAGCCTCCTGGCCTTATCAACTATGCAGTTTCGGCGCTCTACCTCGGGAGATAATATATCGGAAGTCCCCGTGGGTGCTACATATTTTGGCTCTACCACCTGGTTCCCTCTCTCAGGATTTGTCTGACGAAATAGTTATTGGCCCGCTCATGCCCCACAGTGGTCCGCTCTCCGTGGCCAGGAAAGATGATCATGTCATCCTGGAACCGATGGAAAAAACTGATCATGGATTCTTTCATCTCTTCCCAGGATCCACCGGGCAGGTCGGTTCGACCTATGCCTTCTCTAAATATGAGATCACCCCCAAATATCCAGGAGTCCGTAACCAGACAGATGCTACCTCGGCTGTGGCCAGGAGTATGTATTATCTCCCATACCTTTCCTGCCAGACAGAGCTGCATCTTCTCCAGAGGAACATATTGGGTAACCCGGTATGCCTGTCCATATATAAGGGAATAGTTCAAGGAGGGCTCTCCCAGCATCTCAGCATCAAGAGGGTGAATGTACACAGTCGCTCTGGTGTGCTCCCGGATCTCATTGTCAGCACCAATGTGATCGAAGTGCCCGTGAGTGTTAAGAATATGGGTGATGGTCAGATCCATTTCCTGGCAGAAAGATATAATCTTCTGCGGATCTCCTCCGGGATCCACCACAAAACCTTCTCCGGACTCCTCCGCGTAGACCACATAGCAATTTGTACTCAGGGGACCAACCACAATCCTCTTAGCTGTTAACATCCTCTTCCCATAAAAAGTAGCGGATTGCAATAATTACCCAAGCCATCGCCATCCACCAGTCACTGACCTGGGCTCTAAGCGCTTTTGCCATAAAGACGATCAGGGGTTACCCGGTACGCATCAAAGACAGAATCGACCCTCTTTATATTACTAATTATGTCATTCAGGAGGGAAAGGTTGCCTATCTCAAAAACAAATCTGGAGATAGCAATTCCCTCTTTCTCCTTAAGAGCCACATTGGCCGAAACTATATTGACGTTATACTCTCCCAGAACCGTTGTGATATCCCGCAAGAGTTTGGTTCTATCCAGAGCTTCCACCTGGATCTCGACCTGGAAGGACGATGGTTGAGCCGGGTTCCAGCTAACCTCGATAAATCTCTCGGAATCGTTGGAGAGAGAAACCAGATTGGTACAATCCGTCCTGTGAACGGAGACTCCCTGACCGCGAGTAACGTAGCCAACTATATCATCCCCTGGAACTGGATTACAGCATCTGGCCAGCTTGACCAGAAGTTCGCTGAGACCCTTAACTCTGACTCCTTTGGTGAATCTACTTCTGGGAGCGAGAGGCTGAACCAGCTCCTCCGTGACCAGTTCCTCTTCAATTTCCTCCAGATATGTCTCAGCAAGTTTGTTCTTTTCCTTTATGATCCTGGTGCAGACCTGGTGAGGAGAAATTTTGTTTGCTCCGATGTTTTGATAAAGTTTATCTACTCTACCAAAATGCATGCTCCGGGTTACTTTCTCTAGAATTTCAGAGCTCAAGGTCTGCAGAGATAAGCCGTGTTTCCGAAGAGCCTTCTGGAGCATTTCCCGGCCCACATTCTGGCTGAGCTTCTTTTCCTCTTGACTGAACCATTGCTTAATTTTGCTCCTGGCCCGGGCGGTCTTGACCAGGGAGAGCCAGTCCCGGCTGGGGCCTGCGGCAGACTTAGAAGTAATAATCTCCACTATGTCGCCACTACGCAAATGTTGCTCCAGGGGAACAATCCGGTTATTAACCCGGGCTCCCACACAACCGTGTCCCACGTCGGTATGAATCTCATAAGCGAAGTCGATAGGGGTAGACCCCATAGGGAGACTGATCACCTTCCCCTTGGGAGTAAAGACAAAAACTTCATCCTCAAAGAGATCTAACTTCAAGGATTCCATAAACTCCCGGGGATCAGATAGCTCCTGCTGCCATTCCAGAATCTGTCTCAGCCAGGCCAGCTTTTCCTCAAATTTCTCGTCTCCAGTACCTCCCTCTTTATAACGCCAATGGGCTGCGATGCCGTACTCGGATGTACGATGCATCTGATGAGTACGGATCTGAATCTCTAGCGGCCGTCCTTTAAAGCCAATAACCGTGGTATGAAGAGATTGATACATGTTGAACTTAGGATTGGCGATGTAGTCTTTGAAACGACCTGGGACCGGCTTCCAAATGGAGTGGATTATACCCAGAGCACCATAGCAGTCCTTGACCGTATCCACAATCACCCGTACGGCTACCAGATCGTAGATATCCTTGAACTCCCGGCCCTGTTTGGTCATCTTCTGATAAATACTATAAAGATGCTTGGCCCTTCCGCCGAACTCAGCCGTTATGCCTACCTTCGTCAGCTCCTCTTCTATCCTTTCTATGGTGCGATTGATAAACTCCTCCCTCTCGCCAGCAGTTTCATAGACCAACTGGTTCAGCTCCTGGTACTGTTTGGGATAGATGGTAGTGAAAGCCAGATCTTCCAACTCGCACTTCACCTGAGACATTCCCAGTCGATGAGCCAGAGGAGCATAGACATCCAGAGTCTCTTTGGCTTTGGTAATCCGTTTTTCCTCGTGCAGGTGGTACAGAGTCCTCATGTTATGAAGTCGGTCAGCCAGCTTAACCAGAATTATCCTTATATCCTTAGCCATAGCAATAAGCATCTTCCTCAAGTTTTCGGCCTGCTCTTCTTCATCAGAGCGGAAGGATAATCTGTTAATTCGGGTCACTCCGTCTACAATGGTAGCTATCTGATCTCCAAACTCCTCTCGCACATCCTCAATAGTAACCGAGGAGTCCTCTATTATATCGTGGAGCAAAGCGGATATGACCGAAGCTGTATCCAGCCTCATGTCAGCAATGATGTAAGCCACACCTATAGGGTGAGCAATATAGGGCTCACCTGACCTACGCTTCTGGTTCAAGTGACAGGCCTGAGCCATCTGGTAGGCTTTTTTGATCAAACTGTCCTCAACCGCAGGATGGTATTCTTTGATCTTCTCGATTAATTCATCTATGTCCGTCTTTTCCGATACCCGGGCCATGAATCTCATCCCTAAAAGAATCTCAATATATGCCTTTGTTGTTACCATATTAGCAAATTTCGGGTAAGTCTACCAGAAGACTGCTTGGGGTCGCGTGTAGATAAGCAGACAAGCGATGGCCGTGGACCCAATGTCCACGGCGCTTTCCACGCGTGCAGAGCAATCGAAATTTTTACAGCTTACCCATCCTAAACCATGATAAATTCTGAAATGGTATTTGCAATAGGCGGTCTTTTACCGGTAGAAGGTGGAAACACAATGCTCAATTCTACAATTGGAGCACTTGGATTAAGGGTTCCTGCAGGTGCATACCTGAATATAAGCGGCCTCAAATCAGGAGTTTATTTTGAATCCTGGGATGTCCATGATATGATTCCAGAGGCTGACTACCATCTTGTTTTAAAGAGGACACGTATTCTAAAAGACAATTTCACGGGTGAACTTGAACACGGGCCTTACGAAAGGGGTTGGCTGTTTTTCCTTGACCCAAATGCTCACGTCAGAATATCCAATTCTGAATTGAGAAAAGTGTTCATAGATCTGATAAATGAGGATGTGGAGTTTGAAAATCTAAGGGTTGGAATTCCTTCCAGCCTTAACTATCGAGATATTAAGCTAAAGGATGTTATCGTAATGGGTCAGTGGCGAAAGAACTGCTGAGAAAGGGAGGGATGAAAAATGAAATTACCTAAAGAAAATGTTGAGTTGTTCTATAAACTATACCATCCATTACTGGTGTATGTTAACAAAAAGTTTAATATAGTAAGGGGTATAAATTCTCCGGAGGATTTTAAGAAATTTCCTATAGAAGAAATAAACAAACTTAGAGATAGGTTGTATAAACATCCTGAGTTAATTAACTCATTTGTTGT
>NZ_BLRZ01000090.1 GCF_013281975.1 Candidatus Hakubella thermalkaliphila
AAGATATACCTCGACGTCATCATGCCTGGCCAGCTCGTAGAGCTTATCCCTATTTCCCCTGCTATCTGGAGACGCTTCAACGTCTCCCTGCTGACGAGATTCGTCTGGTTTCTTTTCATTGAGCCGGAGAAGTAAGGCGCGCACTGGGTGCTGAAAAAGTTCCTCTATCTTTTTAAAGAGCCCTCATCTCTTAGAAGCTTCAAAATTGCCTCAGCCAATTTGGAAGCACTGTTGTTCTCTACTAAAAGGCCATTTACCCCATCTTCGATGACGTCCTCAGGGCCTCCACATCGAGTAGAGACCACTGGTATACCGCAGGCCATAGCCTCCAGAGTTACAATCCCCAGGCCTTCCTGGAGGGAAGGAAGGACAAATAGAGCGGCCTGCTGATAGAAGGGAACCATCTTCTCGTGAGGAATTGCCTCATAGAAAAGCACTGAATCACCTATGCCGAGACCTGAAATCCGCCTCACAACCCTGGCATCGGGCTTATCCCCCACAAGTTTCAGCTTTACCTCGGGAAAACCCCTTACTACTAAGCTAAATGCTTCTAGCAACATCAAAAGGTTCTTTCGAGGATCATTGATCCTGCCCGCAAACAACAGATACCTTTCGCTCTCCCCCTGGGAGATTACAGGACAAAAGAGATCAGTATCTACAGGATGGGGAACCACCTCAACTTTACCCTCATCGAGCTTATATCTCTCACAAATCCTTTCCGCCGTATATTGACTGAGCACCAGCACCTTTTTGCTTTTTTCAAAAATCAGCTTCTCCCAGTAAAGACAAAGGGGTAGGGAAAGTCTGTCTATCAGCTTTCGCAAAAAGCCAAATTCGCGTGCGTTATCCTTCCTATCTTCTAAAAGAGTGGTGGCGATCCAACAGGCGAAATCCTTTTTGGCCAGGACAAAAGGGAGACAGCACTGGTTAGTTCCCGAAACACCGAAAAAAATGTCGCCCTGGGCCAGAGTCTTCTTCCAATATCTAAAGGAGCTCAGATAGTGGAGAAATTCAAACTCAGGAAGAACTATGCCAATAGAATATCCGTCATATTCCTCATACTTTTTCTCTAGAAAACCTATTTTTCTCTTCCTCTTGAGCAGATTCTTTATACTTAGATGATCCTGCGGATCTAAAGAACTATAGACAATGTAAGGGGAAAAGCCACTTTTTTGAGCGTAGTCGCAGATAAATTTTTTCATAGTGGTAACCCCTCCCACCTGGGAGGGATCTATGGTGGATATACATAATCGAGGAACTTTTTCAGCACCCATTGCGCGCCTTACTTCTCCGCCTCAATGAAAAGAAACCAGCCGAATCTCTTCATCAGGGAGACGTTGAATCTTCTCCAGATATCAGGGGAAATAACTCGAGCCATGAGATTATTAAGCTTGGTAAATAGTATGAGATTTTCCCCCTGATCCATTACTGACACCCTCACTTTCCTAAAGGAAGAAAACATGCGCATCACATCTCTTTTGGTGAAATGCCTGGCTATGTACCCATCAGTAAAGCTCTTATTTACCTCATCCAGGGACATTCGCAGTAGCTTTCCCTTGACAACGCCGTAGTACAGGCCTCCCAAAATCCAATATCTAAAACTGTTTTTGTGATAGACCATAACTTTAGCCTCACCGCCAGGCTTCAGCACCCGGTAGATCTCATTGACAGCCTTTTGAGTTTGAGGCGTATGGTGGATCACGCCCCAGGCCCAGACAAAGTCAAACTCGCCATCTCCAAACTTCATATTTTCAGCATCACCCAAAAAGATGTCGCCCCCCAGACCATAAAGAGAGAACCGCTTGCGGGTGAGCTGAACGGCTCTTTCCGAGATATCGATCCCGGTAATCCTTGCCCCCTTTAAGGAGAAGAGAGCAGCAGTTCCACCCGCCCCACAACCAACTTCCAGTACTTTTTTGCCCTTTAAATCATCAAATTCTATAAGTTGTGAGAAGGGGAATTGTTGAGGATAGCCTGGATGAGCGAAATTTCTAACTGCTTCAAAAAATCTCCTATCGATGGCCTCAAAAAACTCTTTTGTCCCCTCCTCTACTCCTAAAGTCTTATTCCAATCATAGGTCATGGGATTCTCATCCCACCACTGGATATTCTTCTCTTGCTCAGATCCGTTTAGCTCAGAACCAGAGAATATAGTTCCTGCCACTATATCACCCCAACCTCCTCAAAAAGCTCCTTATTGCGCTCCACCCACCGCAACAATCTTTCAACCCCATCCTGTACACTGACTTTAGGCTCCCAGCCAAAATCCCTCCTGGCTTTGCTATTATCGCTGATGAAGACCGGTTGGTCACCCGGCCTCCAGTCACTGAATGAGTGCCTTATTCTTCTTCCCAGCAGGTCCTCCAACAGCCCCAGAAGTTCGAGGAGAGAGATACTGTTTTGGGATCCTCCCCCGATGTTATAGACCTGGCCCTGGACAGTTTCATTATGCTCCACCACCCGGTCGAAGGCCTCGAGTAAATCGTCGATGAAAAGGACATCTCTGACCTGTTTTCCATCTCCGTATATAGTTATGGGCTTACCAAAGACAGCAGCAATGGCAAACCAGGCTACCCAACCCTGGTCCTCCATACCAAACTGGCGCTGGCCATATATACAGGACTGTCTAAAGACGACGGTCTTCAGGCTGTAGATCCTGGCATAGTCCCGAACATACTGATCTGCTGCTCCCTTGGAACAACCGTAAGGGGAATGGAAATCCAGTGGCTGATTCTCCGATATCCCCTCTGGCAGATCCTTAAGTACATATCTGCTATCCACTTCCTGTATCCCAACACTCTTGAGATCTCCGTAAACTTTATTTGTGGAAGCGTAGAGCAGGATAGCCTGGCTATTGGTCTCTCTCATAGCCTCTAAGATGTTCAGGGTTCCAAGAGCATTTACCTCGAAGTCTTGGCGAGGATCGAGGATCGAGGTCGTCACCGCCACCTGGGCAGCCAGATGTAAGACGACATCTATGTTAGGAAGGTCCCGAAATAGCCTCAATACTCCGCCATAATCTCGAACGTCTCCCTTAACAAAAGTGATATTACCCAAATCCCTCAGCCAGGTGAGATTACGTTCAGCCCCAGGTCGAGAAAGATTATCGAAGACTATTACCTCGTCACCCTTCTGCAGATGCCAGGCAACTACATTCGACCCTATAAAACCTGCTCCGCCGATGATTAAAAATCTTCTAATCTCCATCCTCCTTATCTGCTACGATAAAGATGTCACCGTACATCCCGTTATATCGCAAGAATCCTATTTTACATAATAATTCTATCGTCCTCAAACTGTTTTTCGATGTCTATAGCATAAACATCGAACCCTTCATCTTTTAAGAAGATAGAATACCAGCCCTTGCCACAGCCTATATCCAAAACAGTATTTCCGACCGCGTACTTCTTCAAATATTCCATCTTTGTGCCAGAAGCACTATACCGCCAACCTAGCGACGTTTCGGTCGGACCATTCTCGGCAAGTTTATTTTCCATACACCACCGAAAGGAGGTATCTAAACCTCGCTACTAGTACCCTCCCCTCCAGCAAAAATAGGACTGACAAGTAGACCAACAACAGAAGGCCAATTTTCGAAAAAAGTACGAACCATAGATTAAGAGTAAATTCGTAATTTAGAAAGACCCCTAAGTAAGCCAAAGAAGATGCAAGAGCAGCTACACCAGGATACAAGTATATGCGAAAATTATTAATCTCAATTCTTTCTCTCAAGGACCTCTGAAGTAGAACTACTCCCAAAAGCACGATAAGTCCGACGCTTATAGCGGCACCTTTAGCCTGGTAAAAATAGGTCATAACAGGAGTGAGGGTAAACATCAAAATACCCTGCAGAATGGAAAGATGGGAATACTCCCTTACTTTCCCCAAAGCAGTACTCACAGAGCCCATGGCATCCTGAAGGGGTCTCATTAAAGAATACAAAACCAGGAGCTGGATCAATATTACTGAAGGTAACCATTTCTCTCCCAGAAGCAAGATCACCGCCTCTTTGGCCACAAACAATAACATGATCGAAGCCAAAAATCCAAAACGGACCAGGAAGCCGTTAGTGAGATCGTAGGCAAAAGACAACCGTTCCTTATCATCCTGAAGCTTAGAATAAGTAGGAAAGGCTACCTGTATAAAATTGGAGAGAAAACCGAGAGGCATCTTAGAGATATTATAGGCCATAGAATAAAACCCCAGAGCTGTGACACCCACCAATGTCCCCACAAGAAAATCGTCAAAGGACAAGACCACATAACCCATCAGGCCCACAATCCACAAAAAAACTCCCTGCTCTCTGAGAAACCACCTCGCGGCCCCTCTATTCAACCTTATTTTTCTCAAAGATAACTTCCAGGGAGAAACTAGCCAGCACCCTATAAAGAGAACCAGATTGAAAGTTGCCCGCTGGATTACCAAACTCCAAACGCCCATTCCCGCCAGGGCTGAAACTATAGCCGCAAACGCCGAGAGGAAGAATGCCAAAAAATTTATCAGGGAAAATTCCCTATATCTTAACTCCTTTTCTAATAGTGCTGAGGGAGTGGCGCCAAGCCCTTCGTTATCAAAAAGGGAGATTAAGGCCAGGACCAGAAATACGTCTACAATTGCTCTGTCATATTTGATCGAAATGAGAGGACTGACGAGCAGGGAGACAAGAATTACAACCACCGAAAAGATAAAATGGAGAAGAAAGTGAGTAGAAATTTCATCAGGAGACGGCTCCTTCTTATGAATTAAAGCGGACTTAAAGCCAAAAAGCCTGATTCTCTGGACTATATCAAAGAAGAATAGGCCCAGGGCAAAGATTCCATAGTGCTCAGGTATAAGAAGTCTAGCTAGAATGATATTGCTTACGAAACCAAGAACAAATAAAACAAAATAATTAATGGTTAAATAAAGACCGCCTTGAACAGCTTTTTTAGCTAGACTCATTACATTTTTACTCTTTGTTTTTGCTCTTTTTCAGACCTAACAAGCTCCCGGTAGGCCTGCCACTCTCCGATCAATTGAGCTAGACTATCAAGAATAGTCACAAAGAAGAAATAAAAAGCATTTTTTATCTTACTATCAGTCAGTCGAGCTAGAGCAATCGCCTTTAATAAAACAGGAAAAACCAAGATTGTCTGCAAAAAAAATAGAGAAAGGTCACCAACTAAATAGCTAAAAAGTGCTCGCAGGGGTATTTTATTAATGTAAAACATTTTGTAAGAAGTTCCTCTACCTCTGCCCACTCTCTGTCTCCAAAAAGCAATGAATTTTTCTGGTGCAACATGGGTAACTACAATTGTTCTATCAATGACTTTTTTGTACTTCTTGTTTAACCTTTCTCCGAAAACGGCATCTTCTCCTGCAGTGTTAGCTGCCAGAGCTTCTGGAAACAGACCCACATCTATGGCAGCTCCTTTTCTGCAAGAAAAACCCTCGGTCCACAGGATGTCATTCCGATCTTGATAGAAAAGAAGATGCTGAGCCTGTATCCACTGAGGGAAGACATGATTTATATTTTCAACTCTGGATTCCACTAAGACAAAATCTGCGCCCTTCTCATAATGAGTGAGAATTCTACGAATAAAATCCGAGGGCAAAATCACATCTGCATTCAATATGATTACTATTTCCCCATTGGCCTCCCTAATTCCCAAATTTCGGGCAGAGGAGACACCACACCTGGATGACTCTAGATACAGTATTATCTGATTTCCCTTCTCATACTCCTTTAAAATTTCAACAGTCTTATCCGTAGAGGCACTATCTACGACGATGATTTCTTTCTTCTCATAATCCAAGGCAAGAAGAGCATCAATGGTACTTCTTATATCCGCCTCTTCGTTATAAGTGGGAACTATCACACTAACTAAAGGTTCAAAGCTCATTGATATCGCTCATCACTTCTCAGATAAACCGCAAGTCACAATATGGGCAACGCTTCCAGCTAACCTTTTCCGATAAGATTCCCAGTCATACTTTAGGGCTTGCTCCCGGGCCCTCCTTCCCATTTCCTCGACCTTATCTCTATTCTTATAAAAATAATTGATCCGATCACAAAGGGCATCCACATCAGCAGTTGGGATTACGAATCCTTCGAGACCATCCCTCACACAATCCTTTGCTCCTGTGTTCTGGGAGACAATCACCGGCAGACCGCAGGCCATGGCCTCCAGAACTACGCTTCCAAAACCATCCTGGTTTGAGGGAAAAGCAAAGATATTGGACCTCATGAACTCTCTTTCTGGAGTAGCAGTCCCTCCCCCAAAAATGACATTCTTCCCATTTTTAGCTTCATTCAATATAACTTCTCTGCTCAATCTGTCAAAGCCACCTACTAACAAAAGTTCCGCTTTTGGAATATCGAGCTTTTTCCAAGCTCTGATCAAATAATGAACGCCCTTTTGTACGCTTAAAATGCCCATGAAGATCACCCGAAAAATGTCATCTTCAAATCCATCATTTTTAGGGACAAATCTTTCCAAATCCACTCCCAATGGATTCAAAAGAATTTTCTCCTCAGGATAGCCGACATCAATAAAAGTATTTCTTACAAAAGTAGATGGGACTACCACAAAGTCTGTCTCGTTGGCCTCCGAAACTGTTTTTTTAATATTTCTAGAGCTTATGAAATCTACACTTACGCCAACTTTTTTGAATTCACGGCCCATTATTTCTCTCTGAAATCTGATCTCAGCAGACTGCCTGTCAATAAAGGTTATGGCTCCCTTTTTGTGCGCTATACGCATAGATATCAGAGAATGGTGAGACCACCCATAAAAGACGTTAATTTTGCCAAAGTCTTGGATCTTTCTGGAAGCCCACAAATCAAACAAATTGTCCTTTATAGTATAATTGCGTATCCGCGCATGACCTTTACTAGTTATCTTTCTCAAGGGGAAAGTGGAAAATTTTTCCTTAGGTATCTCACACTCCCTGAAATCTGGAGTTAAAATATGGGTTAGAATACCTTCTCTATATAGCCCAAGAGCTGCGTGATAGGCAGTATTGCCCAGCCCGCTATAGTTGAAGGGAACTCCTACAGAATATATGACCACCATACTCTTAATTTCTATCCTCTGAATTTAACAAATCAGGATTCTGTCTGTAATAATTTGCTACTCTTCCCAGAACCTCCTCCAGGGATGTTTCGGGCTTGAAATTTATCCACTTTTTGACTTTTGTCAGATCAGGAACTCTGTTTCTCACATCCTCAAAGGTCTCTCCGTAAATCTCGTGGTAGGGGATAAACACTGTATCGGAGTCGCTCCCGGCCACTCTTTTGGTCATTGTAGCCAGATCTAGAATTGAGATAGAGCCAGTGGATCCCAAATTAAAAATCTCTCCTGGGGCATGCGGATGATCGGAAAGAGCTATTATTCCTCTCACAACATCCTCCACATAAGCAAAACATCTCTTCTGTTGCCCATCTCCGTATACAGTTATAGGCTGATTCAGTAATGCTTGTTTTACGAACCGAGGAATTACCATTCCATATCTCCCCTTTTGCCTGGGACCTACCGTGTTGAAAAGACGTACTATTACTGTGGGCAATCCCTTGTCTCTGAAATAAGCCAACGCTAAGAACTCATCTATTGCCTTAGACTCCGAATAACACCATCTCATTGCAGTAGTAGGCCCTAATACCCTGTCGTCGTCCTCCTTATAGGGAACTTTACAGCTTTTCCCGTAGACCTCTGACGAGGATGCCAGTATCAACTTCTTATTGCCTTTTTGGTGAGCTAGTTCCAAAACAACTTCTGTCCCACGTATATTGTTAGAGATTGACTCGATAGGCTTCTCTAATATCTGCTTGACACCCACCGTCGCTGCGAGATGGAAAATTACATCCGATTTCTCTATCAATTCTTCCATAACTTCCTCATCAGTTACAGAACCTACAGTTAAAGAGAAATTCCTGGTATCCTGAAGATGCTTTACGTTGTGGAAGCTCCCC
>NZ_BLRZ01000091.1 GCF_013281975.1 Candidatus Hakubella thermalkaliphila
GGTTCTTCCGGTTTTAGCATGGGTATCTACCCATAGATAGCGATTTATGATATAAGCATGGTTCATTCCATTGAGACAGGAGGGAGCCATGCGAGACACCGAACTTTATCGATATTTGCTGGGAGTTGAGGAGCCGTGGACGGTCAGTCGAGTTGATTTGGATGTCCGGGGACAGCGAGTGGACATCTGGATTAACCACAAAGAAGGGGTACGCTGGCCGTGTCCTCAATGTAGTAGTGAGTTGGGCCTTTACGATCATGCTGAGGAACGGGTTTGGAGACATTTGGACAGTTGCCAGTTTTTGACTTATCTTCACGCTCGAATTCCGCGAGTAGATTGTTCTGAGCATGGGGTTTTGCAAGTTAAGGTGCCTTGGGCCGAACCTCGCTCCCAGTTTACCTTGCTGTTTGAGAGGCTGGCCTTGGATCTTCTTAAGGAATGTGACATCCAGGGGGCGACGGATATTTTGAGGATCAGTTGGGATGAGGCCTGGCATATCCTGGAACGTGCGGTTAAGAGAGGATTGCAACGTAAGGGGGAAGGAGTGGTAGCCCATATAGGGATAGATGAGAAGGCGGCGGCCAAAGGGCATAAATACCTGACCTTGGTGTGTGACCTTAAGGCCTCCACCGTAGAGTACATTGGAGATGGCCGGAAGCAAGAGAGTCTGGATGCCTACTATGGGGGCCTTTCGGAAAGTCAGCGGGAAGGCATTGAAGCTGTGGCTATGGATATGTGGGAGGCCTATATTGAATCCACCTTGGACCATGTTCCGGGGGCAGAGGACAAGATTGTCTTCGACCGATTTCATATCCTGAGCCACATGGCCGAAGCGGTAGATACAGTTCGTAAGCAAGAGCACCAACTCTTGAAGAAACAAGGGGATGAGACCCTCAAGGGAACCAAGTATCTTTGGCTTTATGGGCAAGAAAATATCCCCCTGAGGCGTAAGGCACCTTAACTTGCAAAACCCCATGCTCAGAACAATCTACTCGCGGAATTCGAGCGTGAAGATAAGTCAAAAACTGGCAACTGTCCAAATGTCTCCAAACCCGTTCCTCAGCATGATCGTAAAGGCCCAACTCACTACTACATTGAGGACACGGCCAGCGTACCCCTTCTTTGTGGTTAATCCAGATGTCCACTCGCTGTCCCCGGACATCCAAATCAACTCGACTGACCGTCCACGGCTCCTCAACTCCCAGCAAATATCGATAAAGTTCGGTGTCTCGCATGGCTCCCTCCTGTCTCAATGGAATGAACCATGCTTATATCATAAATCGCTATCTATGGGTAGATACCCATGCTAAAACCGGAAGAACCGGAAAGAAATAATCCTTCAGATTAATCAAGCCCAGAAGGATGACCAGGACAGCTCCTATCCTGGCCATCAGATGCGGAGGTCCAAAAGCAAGAAATGTCTTGAGAATGCCCAGTCCGATAAGAAGATAGGTAAAGTAGATGGCCAGAATATAGGTACCTCCCATTTTAAGGATGGCCAGCCTGGTTCTGCCGAGAGTGAAGAGAAAAGCAATAAAGAAGAGAAGAACGGCAAAGGCACAAGGATTAAGTCCATCCAGAAAACCAGCGGCAAGAACGGTAGGGAAAAGAAGCTCCGTCTTGTTGACTCCGGGTATGGCCAGGGCAGAGCCCTCCAGCAGAGGAAAATTCTTCTGCAGCCAGTCCAGGTACTGACTGATAGGAGTGTCAAGAGGATATTCCTTGATTTCTCCCCGGAAAGCCCAGACCTATCCTGAAAATAGGTTTTTCATTCTTTCGTGGTGCCGCTGTAGGCGGCATGAGTGACTTGTAACTTTTAGCCCCGTGCATTTCATCCTGAAGGACTACAATCCTCTCAAAAGGCCTCTTTTCCCCCAGCCTCAGTAGATCTGTGATTACGGGAATTGGTACATGTCCCTCCAAGATGATGCTATCATCTATGAAGATGGCCAGATGGCCGCGCAGCTCCATGGGAATCCCTAGTTTCTGGGTCAGCTCGACCAGTTCTTGCCTGGCTTTCTGGTCAGATATGAAATCTTTAATAGTTATGTTCTCAAACCCTACCTGTTTGAGAACTTCCTCCACCACCTCCTCCACATATATATGGCAATGACCACAAGCCTGGCTGGAGTAGATAGTGACGGGAGTCTCTGAGACGGAGGTCTCTAGAGTAGGGGAGGCATGAGCTGGTAAAGTCCCCCCGGAGTAAATTCCAAGGAAAATCAGAGGAATCAAAAGCTGCTTCAAACATCTAGACCGGACTGCCAATCTTCCCTCCAGAGCAAATATGGACATTATAGCAGTTCTCTTATATGATGTATAGGGCTATAGGGCATATCAACTGATATAGGAATCAAATAGGAGGTTAAGAATGCGAAACAATAAGCCAATAATTATTGGTGCAATTGGAGCAACTGGGTTATTAATAATATATTTTGGAATCCTTACTTGGGTCAATTCCTTCAGCCATGCCCTGGAACAATTCTCACAGATGTGGTATTGGATTTCCATCTTGGTCGTTGGTTTTGGAATTCAACTCGGACTTTATTCTTATATAAGATTTGGCGTTACTGCAAAAACCAGATTTTGGGCCAATTTACCATCCGATTTAGATTCGCCGGACAGAGCCAAATACACAAATTTTGACCTTTTTGCAGTAACGCCAGATTTAGTATTCGCAAAAAAGTAACAGGCGCAACAGCAGAAGTTGCAGCAGCAGGTGGAATTTCAACAGGCTCAATGATTGCTTGCTGTGCTCATCACATCACTGATGTTTTGCCAATAATAGGCTTATCCGCGGCAGCAGTATTTTTAGTGAAATATCAGCTCCCTTTTATCTTGCTGGGGATTTTTTCTAATTTGGTAGGAATTACAATGATGTTGAATGTTATCCAAAAACATAAGCTATATCAAAAAGAGAGTATCCTTAGCGCTATACGGAGGTATAATATGAAAAGAGTACGCAACATAACAGTAGTTTTGTCTATCATAATTGTGTCTTTCTCATTCCTTTTGGCTTCATGTAAAACAACGAATGTTACTTCAGCTACAGATGGTGCTGTAGAGTTTGATCTGCCCGCAAAGACAAATAGTGAAAACTCTGTGTCAATAGAGGTGACTACTCCACCCGACTGAAGTCGGGGGCTTCTACGGGTTGGATACCGAGAGATTGTAGTCCCAATCTCAAAATGTTTAGAGAGGCGTTGAAATCTCTATGCAGATGAGCATCACAAATCGGGCAATCATGCCAACGGGTGGACAAAGTCTTTTCGACTGTTGCCCCACATCGACTACAAATCTGACTTGTATTTCGTGGGTCAATTGCTACAAACTTACGGCCAGCCTCCTCCGCTTTGCGCGCAAGGGCTTGAGCAAATTGATTCCACGCCACATCTGCGATAGATTTGGCCAGAAAATGATTTTTAAGCATGGATTTGATATTCAGTTTTTCAATACAGATAATGCCAAAGGTGTTGACAATTTTTCTGGCTTCTTGGTGAATAAAGTTATGCCTTCTATTGGCAATTCTTTCATGAACACGAGAAACAATCTTTTTGGCTTTGCGTCTTTCAGGAGTTCCTTTGATTTGTTTAGACAAGCCTCTTTGAGCCTTAACAAGAGCCTTTTCATCGGTTTTAAAAAATCGGGGGTTAGCAATCCTTTTATTAGTAGAAAGGGTAGCAAAGCTTTCCAACCCAACATCAATACCAATAGCTTTCTCATTTTCTGGCCAAGGTTCAGGTGCATACTCAACACAAAAGCACGCATACCATTTGCCAGATTGTCTTCTGATAGTGCAGGTTTTAAGTTTGCCCACAGGAGGGCGGTGAAGCTTAATCTCAATATTTCCTGTTTTAAAAAGCTCAAGACAGTTGCCGTGAACTTTCCAGCCAAAACCTGCTTGCTTGTAGGTGAGGCTATCATATCTATCAAATCCTTTAAATCTGGGATAGCCCGGTTCTTCTCCCTTCTTGAGCCGGCGGAAAAAGTTGGCAAATGCCTTATCCAATCTATCGGCAACATTTTGAAGCACTTGGGAATAGACTTTATTAAGAGAAGGACGTTCTTTCTTCAAGGCGGGAATAGAATTGCATTGTTGGAAATAGCTGATGCTTCGCCTTTCTTGCTCCCAAGCATTCTTACGCTCCTCAAGAAAATGATTGTACAGCCATCTGCATTCCTGAAGTTGCTCTTGCAAAAGTTGTTGCTGGTGCTTGGTGGGATACAATCTATATTTAAGGGATTTATTCATATGTACAATTATACCCTAGGAAGAACAGTTGGTCAAGTATTTTTGGCCGATTCATCCCCAGGATTAAAACCACTTTCTCGACCAGTATTTGGTAAAATAGTGCCGATAGCATATCAAAAACTGTTGTAGAAGAAGGGGGAGGAGTGAAACCCAAGATAGACCATAACCTGTGTACCGGAGATGCTATCTGTGTAGACATCTGCCCTGAAGTTTTCGAGCTGAGGGATGATGGACTGGCTTACGTCATCGACGATGACCCTGATCCCAGTCTTGACGATGCCATACGTGACGCTGTAGATTCCTGTCCTGCGGAGGCGATAAGCATTGAGGAATAAATGGCGTTCCTGTAAAAAGGGCTAGATTCAGTATTTGACCCCCATGCTGTCAATCTAAATCGGATGACAAATTAATCCATAATTCGGTTCTTAGGGTTCAGCCATAGACGGAAAATGGGGCCAAAGTTCCCTACTGAGATTCATAGATCATTTTCACCCGTGGGAAACAAACATGAGTTTTCGGAGTTGATATGACGGAGAACTTTAGCCCCATATGGTTGCGGAGTATCTTGTTCTGATTCTCGCTATGGGACAGAATGCTCAACGCGCCTTTCATCCCGGTGACTGGCTCACCTTTCGGACATAGGCTCTGTATTCTCCCTCATGTTCCTCAATACCCAAAAACTCGTTTCCTGTGCTGCGGCACCAGGCTGGCATGTCCTCCTTGATCCCCTCATCGTCAGCATTTACTTCCAGCACCTGGCCGGCCTGGAGCTCTTTGATCTTCTTAGAAGTCAAAATTATAGGCATGGGACAGTACATCCCTAAGGCATCCACAGTAGCATCTGCTTCCACTGTACAACCTCCCCTTTAACATATTGGCTACAAATTAACCTGGCTACTAAATGAACAGATTTACCCCCCCCCCCCTCCTTAGCCTCGCCCAAATAGGCTGAGGCTCCGGCAAAGCTGTCCACCTCGGGGATGAAAGCATCTTTGGAAAGCCCCATAACTCCTATGGTTGTGGTACAGGCTACCAGCTTCACCCCCATTTCCTTGACCATAGTTATAAACTCGTCCACCGTGGGCATCTTAGATTCTTTCATCAATTTCTTCATCATCCATCGTCCCATGCCCAGCATATCGAATTTGGAGAGAGGAAGCCTCCTGCTCCCTCCTCGATTCATCCAATTTAACATCTTCCTCATAATGCCGCGGCTCTGGATACTTCCTTCATTTTTCTTGATCACGTTTAGACCCCAGAAAGTGAAGAACATGGTCACATCCATACCTGCCGCCGCGGCGCTGGTAGCCAGGATGAAGCTGGCCATGGCCTTATCCATGTCACCGCTAAAACAATTATAGTCATCTTTTCTTTCATTTTGTTAGCCCCTTTCATACCTGGAAAATAAATTAAATATTCTCATGGTTCATAGGTGATGGCCGCATTATGACCGTCACGTTGTACTTCACCCTCTAGAATCAAGCCAGCTCCGTTCCACATTGACCACAAATCACAGCATCTCTGGCCAAAGGCTGACCACACTGGGGACAGAAGCGGAGCTCTTTACCGCAGATCTGACAAAAGGGATAGGGCATAGTGAGACTGTTATCGCAATAGGGACAGATGCATTTCCTTTCTTTGGTCACAGCCTCTCCCCTTGGATCTTCTCTTTCCATCTCTCCTCATCTCCTTTACTGCTTTCTTCTTGCCAACCTGGCCTTGGACTTTTCCTATCTTCGAAAGCTATTCTCACCTTTAGGCTCCCTTGGCCTCGAGCGCTACCTCTATCTTCTATTTCTTATGGTACAGCGGAGACATTTCCCGGAGCCTTTGTACGATAGGGGGCAGAATCTCCAGAACATAATCCACATCCTCTTCCTGGTTATCCTGACCCAGGGTAAAAAGAAGGGAGCCCTGGGCATCGGCTGCAGGAATGTCAATAGCAGCAAGGACGTGTGACGCTTTCAAAGCTTTGGAGGTACAGGTGGAGCCGCTGGAGGCAGCTACTCCTTGCATATTAAGAAACATGAGCATGGATTCTCCCTCGATATACCGCACGCACACGCTTACATGTCCGGGAAGGCGTTTCTGGGGATGTCCTGTGATCAGGACTTCATCTATTCTTTCTACCAGGCCCTTCATTAACTTATCCCGTAAAGGCTCCAGGTGCTGGATCCTTTCCGCCATCTCCTTTTTGGCCAGCTCAGCCGCTTTTCCTAGTCCTACTATAGCCGGGACATTCTCCGTTCCAGCTCGCTTCCCACTTTCTTGAATTCCACCATCCATGAGAGGCGTCACTCTGACCCCTTTTCGGACATAGAGGGCTCCAGCGCCTTTGGGGCCATAAAAACCCTGGGCAGCAAGACTGAGCAGATCAACGCCCAGCTCGTTTACATCCACAGGAATTTGTCCGGCGGTCTGAACAGCATCGATGTGAAAATAGACCCCTTTTTCTCGGGTTATCTTTCCGATTTCCGCAATGGGCTCGATGGTCCCTATTTCATTGCTGGCGTGGGTAATAGAGACCAGGATAGTATCTTTAGTTATAGCTTTTTCTGCATTCTGGGGATCGACGAATCCACATCCATCCACCGACAGGTAAGTAACATCGAAGCCCCATTTTCCCAGAGTCCTGGCTGAGTGCATGATGGCGTGATGCTCAATCTAAGAAGTGATGATATGCTTGCCCTTCTTCTGATGGGCCAGAGCCACACCTTTAAGAGCCATATTGTCAGACTCGGTCCCACAGGAAGTAAAAATGATCTCTTCTCTCCGGGCGCCAATAAGGTCAGCTACCTGGCCTCTTGCTTCTTCTACGGCTCCTCTGGCCTCCTCCCCAAAATCGTGAAGGCTCTGAGGATTGCCGAAGATATCGCGAAAATAGGGCAGCATGGCCTCCATCACCTGAGGATGGACTGGGGTAGTAGCTACATGGTCAAAGTAGACTCTTCTCATGATCGATGATCCTTCCCCTAAGTTATCAACGTAGCCACCTGGAAAGCGTGAGGAATAGGACTTTTGTCACAAATCCTGTAAACTAATCCTCTCCTGGCTGCGCTATTTGAAGATTAACATAATGACCAAGATCAGTCTACACAGACCGGATTGCTTCACTTCAGAATCCGTCAGTTCGATGCATGAGCTAAAGATATGATTTCAGAAAGGTAAGTGGACAGACTGAGGGGCTACTGTTAGCCGGGTAGTATGAATTGTCTTCAGGTTTGGCTGTAGATCTTAACTAATGTTGCGGTCGTTATACCATTATGGTCAGTTGACCGTAACGGTCAATTGACCATAAGGTTTGAGGCAGCCTGACCGCTCCGTCAATGAGAGGAAGGTGCTCACTTCTCCCGTTTTTCTTCGTCTACCGCCTCATTACCTCAACCCCTCAAAAAGATCTTCTTCCGTGCTTCCACGCCTCCCCAGACGAGAAATGGTCAGATGGAAATATTCCTTGTGTAAGAGCCCCTTGTTCTGCCGCTCCACAAAACGCTCATAATCGCCCTGACCCCGATGGCAGTAGATGGCTTTCATCTTGGTCTCCAGGTAAGGGGTGATATCGATGATGGTGGTGATTTGATCATCCTCGTATCCGAATAATTGGAGATCTTCCCGCTCCATGACCTCGGCTATAAACTTGGGTAAAGCAGTATAGTAAAGCTTCTGTGGCTCATAAGGAGCCAGTCCCGCCTGAA
>NZ_BLRZ01000092.1 GCF_013281975.1 Candidatus Hakubella thermalkaliphila
CTCTGCTCAAAACCGTCAAAGAGGAACTCAGATTTCGAAACTGCACCCTAAAGAGGATCAAAACCCACCCTCAAGACAGCAGGCGGCAAGCTCGTACAGCAATTGATGTTCAGAAATTCCCACCGATGTTGGGACAGCCACGCTCTCCAAAAAATATTGACCTTAGGTCATACTTATGGTATGCTAAATTAGAATATTAGGTAAGAATTGAGGTATGATCACTATGACTTCCGTCAAGAAAGTAACTATCAGCCTGCCAACAGAGGTTTTGCAGGTGGTTGATGAGTACGCCCGATCAGAAGATCAAAGCCGGAGTTTTGTGATCAAAGAAGCCATAGAAAGCTATCTGAAGGAAGAGGTGGAACGTCGAACTGTAGCTGAGGCAGCTCAGATCTATGCCCAGATCGAAAAATCAGACCGCCAACTTTCAGAGGAGTTTTTGAGCATATCCTCTGAAACCCTCTCGTCTCTCAAGAGAAAGGATAGAGATGGTAGTACCAGCTAGAGGAGAAATCTACTGGCTGGACTTCTCACCGGCCCTTGGAAGAGAGATGCAAAGGATTCATCCAGCTCTAATAATCCAAAACGATGTGGCCAACAAGGTGAGCAGTCTGACTATTGTGGCCGCTATCACTTCTAATCTTAGGGTGGCTGATCTCCCAGTAGGCGTACTCATAGAGCCCCAGGATAGTGGTCTTCCCCGAAGTTCCGTAGTTCATCTTGGTCATCTCTATACCGTGGACAAGAAACGGCTTGGCCAATTAGTAGGAAAGCTTCCAGCTCAAAAAATGGAGGAGGTCAGTAAAGCTATCCTGGTAAGTCTGGGCCTGAGAGAGTTCAGGATCTAGAGGTTTCTTCTCTCTGGGGTAACCTGGATAACAATGTGGTCTTTCATGAGTCGAGGCGGTAAGTAATTACAAAGTTGGCCTGATGCAGCCAGCGAACAACTATATTTCCATATAAAGGGGCGCAGGGGACTGCCGACTTCAGGCGGTAGAGGAATACGTCCACATCTCCCTTCGCTGTATTAGGTTCTTAACAAGTAAATAATATGCCTGTATACAGGTGTATGAGCAATCCACGCTACAGGCGTAACGCGGGGTGTGTCTTCAACCTACATTATCATCTTGTAAGGTGCCCAAAATACCGCAAGCACGTACTCACGGGATTGGTCGCCGAACATCTCAAGGCGCTTCTTTACCAGAAAGCTGAGGAACTTGACGTAGAGATTAAAGGCTTGGAGGTCAGGCCAGACCACGTTTACCTGTTTATCGCCGCGCCTCTGACTGATGCGCCTCAGCATTTCGCTAATCAGTTCAAAGGCTACACGTCGCGAATTCTTCGGCAGGAGTTTCCGCACTTGCGCCGGAGAATGCCGTGTTTGTGGAGCAGGAGCTACTACGTAGGCTCTGCCGGTCATGTATCGGAAGATGTGATTCGGAAATACATCGAGGCTCAAAGAAAGAAGCCGTAAGTGCGTAAGGCGTTCAAGTACAGACTGTATCCGAACCCTGCTCAAGCTGAGGCTATGTCTCAGATGCTT
Source organism: Candidatus Hakubella thermalkaliphila (assembly GCF_013281975.1). Lineage (GTDB taxonomy): Bacteria > Actinomycetota > Humimicrobiia > Hakubellales > Hakubellaceae > Hakubella > Hakubella thermalkaliphila. Next base: position 1,544 of record NZ_BLRZ01000092.1, read on the forward strand.
GAAACACATCGTTGTCTGTACGACAACGCCCTGGCGCAGCGACAAGACGCTTGGGAGCAGAACCAGCGCACGGTAAAGTACACTGAGCAATCCGCCTGGATGAAGCGGGCTCGTATAACCGACTCCTATCTTGCGGCAACCAACTTCTCTTCCTGCCAGGCCACTTTGCGCCGGTTGGGTAAGACTTTTCAGGCCTTCTTTCGCCGCATCAAGACTGGGGAGAAGGCGGGTTATCCTCGCTTTAAAGGACGGACTCGGTTTGATACCGTTGAGTTTCCCGCCTACGGTGACGGGTGAAGGATTGATGGTCAACGGGTCTACTTTCAGCATGTCGGCAAAGTGAAGGTTAAGTGGCATCGCTGCCTGCCCGACACCGCTATTATTAATACCGTCTCCTTTAAACGTGAACCGGACGGCTGGCACGTCATCTTTTCATGCGAGTTGCCCGAGGTTGAGATTATTACTACCTTGAGCGCTGCCGTCGGCATCGACTTGGGCTTGAAGTCCTTCCTGGCCACATCCAATGGAGAGAGCATTGACCCACCCAGGTTCTACAGACAGGCACAGGACAAACTCCGTCGCGCTCAAAGAGCCGTCGCACGAAAGAAGAAAGGTAGCAATCGACGCCGCAAGGCGGTTCAGCATCTGGCGAAGCTGCACCAACACATCAAGAACCAGCGGAAAGACTTTCACCACAAACTTACTCTTTCTCTCGTGCGGCAATACGGCACGATTGCCCACGAGAATTTGAATATCAAGGGCATCGCCAGAACGAGCCTGGCGAAGTCTACCCACGACGTAGGATGGGCGCAATTCTTGGCTATCCTCTCGTACAAAGCGGCGGAAGCTGGTACGAGTGTTATAGCAATACCTGCTAACAATACCACCCAAGCTTGCAGTGTATGCGGAGCTTTGCCTGTTACTCCGCTTACACTTAAAGACCGTGTTTATAGTTGCGCTCATTGTCATCAAGTTTCCGACCGCGACTTGAACGCGGCCAGGAATGTTTTACGGCTCGGACTGAGCCTTCAGACGCTAACGTAGCGGGTTGCCGCAAGCGTGGTCTGAGAAGCTGTCGGCTTTAGCCTACAGAGTAGTCACAAATTCTATTTCTGTGGCTTTGAAAAACTCCTTTGTAAATTGAACTGCATCTTTGGTAGAAAAAGGTTTGCATGTATATATCTCCACGGTGAAGAAATTAAATTTATCCCAAGTATAAACAAAGGCACCCGACTCTACCCATCCCACAAATCCTGCCATACCGTGATGTAGAGGGTGGCTACAAGCATCTGGAGAAAATATAAAAGGTTCTGTCAACAAACGCATTTCTATTTTTTCTGCCAATTGGACTAGGTACTGTTTGATTGCTTCAGCATCAATAGAGATTGCATACCTTCCTTCGATAATAAGCCTTTTTCTGAATATTCTTGGTTCAAGATTTTTCATAGATGACCAAAAGCCGGGCAGAATGTCACAGGGTAAAGGAGGTCACCAATGGGATTGTATGGCGGAATGGACTTGGGGTCAAGGCAATGTCAGGTCTGACTATCCACGAGGAGGTCAAGATTCGGGTCCAAGAGAAAGTGCAAAATGAGCTGCCACGTATGCTAAGGCTGATGGAGCCCTACCAGGAGGATGTGTTGTTACTTCAGCTTCGAAATTTCCCCTTCAATTCCGTTTTTAATTTCCTCCAGGCTTGGAAATCTGCCAGCTTTCAACCTAGAGAATATGGGGTTTTCAGCAACGAAGACCTCGAACTTGCCACCACCCGACGCCTCAAGGATTACAGAGATCTTATCTCCATAAGCCGCCTTCAAACTACTACTAATCTCTTCCGCATTTGGTCTCCAGCCGCATGGATCACAGTATATTATTTTGACATTTACCGAGGCAACTTTCTTCGCCATTATCACTCACCTCCTGAATCTCTCATATCATATTCGAGTTCTTAGATGTTTTTCTCATTTTACATATTTCCTGTGTTTCTCGTAATATTTTGCTATGTAGTATATATATCTTGAGAGTACCGCATTTTCACTATCGGAGCAATTATTTCCCGTACTACGTTCCTTCGGAAATAGCGAGATCAACTCATACGGACAGGAATTTAGCACGGATTGTGCTGTGAGGGGAATCCACGAGAAATTCAAAGAGATTATTTTTCATGGTGCGGGCATGTGATTTACCCAGATGGACAAGTTAGTGGGCTGGATGATGCGGATCAATGAGGGGAACAGAGGGAGGCAGGCCAGGAAAGCAAGAAGGAGAGATACTAAAGAGGGTCTTCGGCAACAAGACTAACTCGGATATGAATGTGATTCGAGCAAGCTATGCCGCAAGGCGCAGTCCTTCGGAGCGAGAGAGATCGATTCGCTCGTGCAGGAATTCGGCCAGGATTGAGTTTTGGGGGGAATGGGCCAGGAATGCCGGAAGAGTGTTTCTCATGGCGATGGCCGTGACTTGTTCTGACGGACATATGCCTGGACGAATAGTTCGAATCCAGGAACCGAAGGAAGACCATACGAGTTTGGGGAATACCGAGGAAAGATACTGGAGCAAACCTTGGGCAATGATCCCGATTTGAATATGTCTGTGGTAGGCATTAAGTTTTCTGCGGACAGCATTTCGATATTCCTCGGTTTTTCTGTGGAGGCACTGGCGCCTGAAAGCCTTCGGATGGGCGTCATGGCCTGCATCCAGAAATGGTAGGCGTAGACGCCCAGAGTTCGGATGGCCTGCTTGAAGGAGACCTCGATTTTGAATCGAAGCCCGTAGAGGCGAATAATCTCCAATGGTGGCAGGGTTAAGTCAGTGCTCATGAGGAGGATCAAGCCTCTGGTGGGATGAATCACCGCAACAAATCGGACCAGAATGCCAACCGGTCGCCACAGGAGATCGAGACAGAGAAACCTCAGGCAAATGTTTTTTTCACCGTAGATAGGGCTGTGAGCGCTTTGCCTAGCATCAGGCTGATCAAATAGGGATCGTAGGTGGGTTTTTTCGCCGTATCTTCGAGGACGTCCCCGTCTTTTGGGTTCAGGCGGCGGCTCCGCCGGATAATAGGCGACTGCATTGTTCCTCACTCGAGTGAGGAGGTGGTTTCCCTTTTCGGTCAGTCCCAGGATGATAACTCGGGATGCGTAGTAGGCATCGGCGATGAAATAGAAAGGGGCCGCAATGTCCAGCGCATCGATCAGCAGAATCATTTTGTCGAGCAACGTTCTTTGGTCTTGGTTGGAGAAGATCAAACCCTGGTGTATCCTGCTGATCAGCGGAATTGCAAAGACACTTTTGAGTGTGCCAGCCAGCAGAGCTACGGCCTGACAGGAGTGTCCCATGATGTACTTGGGTTTCGTGTTTGACTCGGACTGCTGGTGCAATAGCTTGACGGCCGGCATTTTCTTTCCCGACTTGGCTATCTTCAGCCCGTCTCCAACCAAAAGGATCCTTCCGTTTGACCGCAGAATGGAAGGATAGATTTTCTGCACCAGGGCGACCCAGGCCTGAGTGAGCTTATCCAGGTTCAATGCCGGGCTGGGAAAGAAATCCAATATTCTGTCATAGCAGACTTCTTTCAGCCCCAGTGACCGAATGATGCTGGTAGCGCCCAGAAGATCGCCTCTTACGGTCATACCCGCAAGACAAGTTAAAAACCATAGAAAATTCCTAAGGCGGAAACTTGCCGGTCTCAATTGCCAGACTACCCCTAACCAATGAATCCAAAGTTGCATCATGGTCCTCCCTTGGTGGAGGTCTTTTCTTTACAAAATAGTATAGCATATGTATGCTATTCATATGGGTACAAAAAAGCTACAACAAATCGAAAACAAGATCAACAAAATAAAGAGGGAGCTCAACAAGCTCGGTGAGATGAGACCTGGATCACTCAGTCGGCAATACAAGAGACCCCAAAAACAAATAGGCCCTTACTACCAGCTCAGCTATACCCATAAGATGAAAAGCCGAACCGAGTACATCCGGCCTGAATTCATCAATGAAATCAAACAGCAAGTTGCCACCTACAAGAAGTTCAAAAAACTGATGGAAAGATGGATTGACCTGGCAATTGAACATTCCAGATTGAAGATGAAACTCGCCAAAACGGCCAGGTCAAAATAGGGGAGAACTGCTGCTGGGAAAGATTCAGATACTTTTTTGTGGCTCTCTCGTTTGCTATAATTTAGGGGATCAAGGACCAGAAAATGAGAAAACCCTCGATTCCTCCAGATGATTTCTTTTATGACTTCTGGGAGTGGCTTGATACCAAGGATGGCCAGAGCTCAGGGCAAGCACCTGATGATGTTGCCGATGCACTTAAATGGAGCAGAGCTTGACGTTGCAGATAGAAAAATCATTTGGAAAGATGGCAGCAGACTTACAACAGCGCAGACTGCAAAGCCAATACACGAGATAACTGGCGCTGATCTGCTAGCAATTACGAATCATGGGATCGGGTGGCTGGAAATGGGCTACATCCCCCAAGGCCTCAATGAAAAGCAAATGGAAGCCTTTGAGGCTGAAATTGAAAACTGGATTACAGAGCACGAAAAGTGGAAGACAAAGGCGGGACACTCGACTTGATTTAGTATGTCAAATTGTTGGAGAACTCGGTACTCTCAAGTAAAAAGCTTGATGCCAATTTTTAATGTAAAGGGGGTAGAGCCATGAGTAAAAATTTCGATGCATATACGGCACTCGATAAAACGGGTATAGAGAATAAATACGTGATCATTGTAAATGGTGAAGTGGTGGCAAAGGGTGAGAATATTGAGGAAATGCTCGATAGAGTGCGGCAAGAATATCCTCATGAAAGACCCTTTGTGGCAAAGGTGCCTGAGGAGAGGATGTTGGTACTATGATACGTCAAAGATTCAGAGAAGAAAGAAGTAGTTTAGGGATTGTTCTTCGCCCTGTAGCGGAGGTGATTTTCGAAAAGGATAGTTTCGCCGTGGAGATACCAATGTACGTAGATTCAGGTGCTGATGTTTCAATGGTACCTTTCCGTTTTGGCAGGGCTCTTGGCTTTGAGCAAGAGAGAGAAGATTCCATTCAAGAGGTTAAAGGTATTTCGGGGGCAGGAGTTCCTTATATTCTCAAGGAGGTTACCCTGGTGTTGAATGGTAAAAGGTTGAAAATAAGGATAGCGTGGGCATTAGTAGAAGAAGTGCCGATGCTTATGGGAAGAATGGGCATATTTGATAAATTTCGGGTGGTCTTTGATGAGAGAAATGGGTGGATTGATTTTGAGGAATGACGGCGGAACAGCGTATAACAGAGCGTATCTGGCTTCGTGCTTCGGCACTCCGCCCAAATGCCCCTTCGGGGCGCTTCGCCTACCCGCCGTCCGTTATCTGAAATGCGTGCCTTTAATAAATATAGGAGTAGGACAAAATGAAGCAACGGATTTATATCGACACGTCTGTCATTGGTGGATGTGAGGATGAAGAATTCTCTAAGTGGTCTATTCAGCTATTCAAGGATTTTCGGCAAGGCTTAAGAATTGCTGTTGTATCCGACCTTACGCGACGAGAGCTTGAAGGAGCTCCTGAAAGTGTGAAGAGGATATTGTCATCCCTTCCAGATACTAATGTGGAGAATGTTTTCCTTACAGAAGAGGCAGAAATCTTGGCTCAGAATTATCCCTACAGCGATACTTAAGAATCTTGGTTCAATATGTAGGGCATTTTCTTTAATTGAACCACAACATATTGTAGGTATTCAGGTAAATGACGTTGTAGGATTATATTGATGATGGAGTCGTGACTGCTAAACATATAGCAGATGCCCAGCACATAGCGATTGCATCTGTGGAACGAGTGGATGTACTGGTTAGCTGGAACTTCCAGCAAATCGTGAATCTTGATCGCATCCATGCTTTTAATTCAGTTAACTTAAAGGTAGGGTATCTTATATTAGAGATTAGGAGCCCAAGGGAGGTTATCCATGAAGAAGAAATTTGATGCTGTGAAATTTCAGCGGAAGGTTCGCGAAGAGTTAAGCGAAAAATATTCCTCCAATCGGGAAGCTTTTCTTCGTGAACTCAAGGAAAAATATGGCAACTTGCAAAAACAAAGGGCTGGCACGCACATCAGATAACAGAGCGTATCTGGCTTCTTGGGCTGCCTGGATGAGCGTTTTGGTATTCTCAATAGCCTTATCAAAGGTAATCTGCCCCTGTGAAAAGCGCACCCAGTAGGTATTGTAGAGGGTTATTGCTCCCTGCAGACTTTTGACCAATTCCCTTGGCTTGTCGAAGTTGAAAGGAAAGATGCTCACCTGATCCCCGAATGGGTTTTGACGGGCGGGGTGGCCAGTAAGGGTTCTGACTCTTTTCCCCCTAGAAAGCAGTTTCCGGGTTATGTATTT
>NZ_BLRZ01000093.1:0-6745 GCF_013281975.1 Candidatus Hakubella thermalkaliphila
GGAAAACGAGCGTAAAATTGGCTCTTCTCAGGGGGATTCTGCGGAACTTGGGTTAATGATGATCGGCTTGCGACCGGTGTTAGTTACCTTCCACGCGAGATATACCGTCTGATCTTGCGGCCCTGGCCCCTCCTCAATAATGTTTGCCAAGTAAGTATCCACGCGTAGGCGCCCCCGGTTAGTGAAGTCCCGGTACATCTGCCAACCAATTGATACGCTCGAAAGTACCGTACCCCAGATTGCTAGAATCGTAATAACCATACCGCTCGTTTCCATAGTGCTTGGCCTCCTTGAATGTTGGGCGCTGTTTTGCTTCTGGGGTACAAGTTTTTGTTTCTAAGTTTCATAGTGTCTAACTGCTGAAATAGTTCCTTCGACTATGGTATGTAAGTATTCAATAGCCTTCTGAGCATCATCGTGAGCACTTTCTCCGAGAGCATGAGTATATCTATTTCTGAGTTCAGCAAGTTTTTGAAATGGCATTCTTAGCTTTTGGTCTATAACGCCCGATTTTACTAACAACTCTCTGACATCGTTCATTTCGATTCGATCTAGGACAAATGCTTGCTCATCAGAAGGAGAAGTCCATTCATCTCTGCTTCTCAACAAGATAGTGTTTCTTAGCAGTTCTTTAGCTATTCTCTCGGCCGTTGCCCCACACATTGCAACACAGGAATAAAAATACCCCTCCACAAACAATGCCCGTGCTTCTGAAAGAAGCTCCCAATACTTACCCATTTCCACGATAATGGCAGGGAGTAACTTGTATCTTTCGATCATTTGGGGAAGTTGTTGCTCCAGCTTCTTGCGGAAAATTTTCTTGACATCCTTCTCTCCCTCCTTCCCCATCTTGAGTAAATCTGGGATGCTGTCCAGTCCCCAAAAAGTTTGTTCCTCCATTTGTGCCTCCTTCTCTAATCTTGAGCAAATTTGGGGTGGTGTCTAGGCCTACTCGTAGACCTGCTAGAATGGCAGATTGTTTGGGCAACCTTTCCTCTTTTTTGCGGATGCTTTCATTATAAGGCGGGAGGAAGAAAGTTCAAACAGGCGGACGTTTATTGGCTGGGTAGGGTGGTCGAGTTTACGTAACTCTATATTATTGGAAAAGAGGCTCTCAGGCTAAATCAGCTTCCAGATAGAAAGAATTTCGTCGTGTGCCTGAAATTCTACGGAGTGAAGGAGGTTCATTCTTCTTGTAAGTCACGTTTTTCCTGTCTCGCCCTTCTTTCCTTTCTGATCTCCTCCACTATTTGCTCAATGGCCTTGATAGTCCCCTCCGGAATATCAGTGACATCAATGTAGCGCTCAGCAACCTTGGGGACAAAGGTAGGGAGCTCTTGTTCAATTTTTAGATAACCTGCCTGCCTCATAAGCTCGTTATATTCCACTCTTAAGGGGCGGGCTAATTTCTCTAGAATTTTTGGAGAGGGAACTCCCCTAACTCCTCTTTCTACTTCAGAGATATAAGCTGCAGAAACACCTGCTAGCCGTCCAAGTTGCCTCTGTGATAGATTTCTTCTTTGTCTAAGACCTCTAAGGTATTGTCCAAAACCCGGTGGCATAAACAAATGTTAGCACTACCATAGAAAAATCACGCAAGGGGACTGACGACTTTAGTCGTCAGGGGAATTGTAGCCTCCTTTCTTTAAATATTTGTCTTGACGGTTTACCAGGCAATATGATATATTTATGTATATGAGGAATGGTAGATATGAACTTTCTGTTGGCTATGTTTATAACATTAGATGATAAAAGTTTTCAAATACAGGCTTTATCCAACCAAAAAACAGGCTGGCTTTCTGGTCTTTCAACTTGAGGGACACCGATATCTTTACAATCAAGCTCTTGCTCAGAGAAAAGAGCTTTACCAACAGACTGGTAAAGGCATTGGCTATTCTCTTCAGGCCACAGCTCTGCTTCCCAAATTGAGGAAAGAGAATGAACAGCTTGCCTTTTGCAACTATAGTTCTCTCCAACAAACCCTGAGGCGGCTGGATAAGGCCTTTAAAGCCTTCTTTGCTAGAATAAAATCTGGAGAAAAAGCAGGACCACCTCGTTTCAAATCTGCGGAGAGGTTTAACACAATCTCCTATGCTACCCCCGGTGACGGCTGCCAGATCAAAGAAAACAGACTCTACCTTCAGAACGTCGGTTGTATAAAGGTCAAATGGCACAGATCTATTAAAGGGAAGGTGAAAACCCTCTCTATCACCCGAAGGAATGGGAAGTGGTATGTCTCCTTTGCCGTGGAGTGCGACCCCGAACCTCTTCCCAAGATCGGCAAAGAGGTCGGCATAGACCTGGGACTGAAAGCCTTTGTTGCCACGAGTGACGGGCAACAAATTGAGGCGCCTAAATACTTGAGAAAATCTGAGAAGAAGCTGGTCAAGGCTCAGAAGAGGTTGTCTCGCAGGCAGAAGGGCTCCAGCCGCAGGAGAAAAGCGGGAGTGCTTCTGGCCAAGAAGCATGAGGAAGTGGCCAACCAACGTCTCGACTTCTGCCACAAAGTCGCCTACTGCCTGGTGAAAGCTTACGACGGTTTCGCGGTGGAGACACTTAAGGTCAAGGCGATGGTTCAGAATAAATACCTTTCCAAAAGCATCTCCGACGCCTCCTGGGGGATGTTCCTTCTTATACTCAAAGGTAAGGCTGAAAGTGCTGGCCGGTGGTATAGGGAAGTGCCCTCCAACGGAACGTCCCAGAGATGCTCGGGCTGCGGAGAAATCGTTAAGAAGTCTCTTGCTGTTAGAACTCATAACTGTCCTCATTGTGGGCTTGTTTTGGACAGAGACCAAAACGCAGCCCTGAATATTCTAAAGCGGGCCTGGACGGGGCCCTCGGCTTTGGCCTCGAAGTTTGAGGTGTCACCGAGAAGCTGTCGCCTTTAGGCGACAGAGTCGTCACAGTTGTACCCTTAGTCATCCCTTAAGCTATACTGATCTGACGAGATAACAACAATAGCTATATAATAGCCATGATGTAGTGAAAGAAACTGCAAGACAGCTTGGAACTATGGGAGCACTCACATAAAGAGATCACCGAATCATAATTTTGACAGCATTATGGCCATCCTGAGAAACTACCGCGGTCTTTTGCGGGTGGCTGGGGGACAGGTTGGTGCCGCAACATCGGGAGCGGCTTTCTGGTTAGTTATGGCCTGGATCCTGCACCCGGTGGCCTACGGCCACCTGAGCTGGTTGATTTCGATAGCTATGCTCATCTCAGCATTCACCGTACTCGGGTGGGGAAAAACCATAGCCACCTACTACCCGAAGGAAGGTAGAAATGAGCTTTTGAGTGGCTCGGTGATCATAGTTCTTGCAGCAAGTCTTTTGGCGGGGGCGGTAACATCTCTGGTTCTTGATCCCGCAGTTGGTCTCCTGGTCATCGGACTCTCCCTTTTTTCGCTGGCTGTTTACTCTGATCTGGGTGAACAGAACTACGCCAGGTACATGTGGATGTGGATAGGAGTGCGACTCGCTTCTTTCATACTTGCCGTAGCAATCTATTTATGGTGGGGAATGGTGAGTGGAATTGTGGCTGGGTTAGCCATAGCCTACCTCACCTTTGGAAGCAGGATTCTAAAGCACTTTTGTATCAATCCTGGTATGAGGGAAGTACGAGGAAAAATGGGATTTGCCCTTACTACGTTGGGTGCCGATGTTAGTACCGGCGCGGTCAATCTGTTGGATAAGGTTTTGATAGGCCTATACTTTGGCATGGCTATGTTGGGATTCTACCAACTCGCCTATCGCATTTTCCTCGCTCTGACCATTCTTCCCAAGATCCTGCTTTTTTATCTGCTACCGGAGAAATCGGCTGGAAGGAGAACCACAGGAATTGAAATACTCGGAATTCTTATTTCGGTTGGGTTAGCCGGGCTCACTTTTATCCTGGCGCCATTGGTGATCCCTCAGCTTTTCCCAGACTTTACGGAAAGCATTGGGGCGATTCAAATCATGGGATTGGCGGCCATCCCGGCCACTATCGCTGGAATAAAAACCTCAGAACTCTACTCCCGCGAAAGAGCGAGAGTGGTGCTGGGTTCACATCTGGTTGCACTTGGGGTGGGCGTTGCAGGAATCATGTCTCTCGGCAAATCCTTTGGACTCCTGGGGCTGGCAGTCAGTATGCTCATCCTCCAAATCACCCTCGCCGCATCGCTAACTTTCTCCCCCAGGCTTTTTAGCAGAGGCGCTGTTGCAAACAAAATGGTGGTGGGCCTGGCGTCGATGACTCTCGCAGCAGTTTTGCTGCTAAGTTACCTCAATATTCAGCCACTGCAAATAGAAATTGTGGGGAATAAGGTTAGGGGCACAGGAACAGCCATGGGTACTTTTGTTGCCATCACAGTCGTTCATGAAAAGACCGAAGATGCAGAAGCGGCGATAGCCGAAGCATTCGAGGAAATAAAAAGGATAGAAAGGTTAATGTCCGTGCAAGATGAAACCAGCGAGATCTACGCTCTGAATCACAGCGGAACCGACTGGGTAGAATTGTCTCCCGAAGTCCTACATGTATTGACGAGAGCCCAATATTACTCCAGCCTGAGCGGAGGTGCCTTCGACATAACAGTTCAACCCCTTATGGATCTGTGGATGGAAAAGACAAAAGAGCGGGGCAAGATACCCATGCCGGATGAGCTAAGTGAAGCACTGGAACTTGTGGGGTGGAATAACTTGATTGTGGATGGGGATCATAGTAGAGCCAGGTTCGTCCAGTACGGAATGGAGGTCACCCTGGGAGGGATCGCCAAGGGATATGCCCTAGATCGAGCTGTTGAGGTGCTCATGGAAAGCGGAATAGAGAGTGCACTGGTCGAAATAGGAGGCGACCTTAGAGCATTTGGGAGTAAGAAATGGCGAATTGCTTTACAGCATCCCAGGGAAAGGGGCGAGTGGCTTGGGGTGATAGAACTCGAAGATGGCGCCATCGTGACCTCTGGTGATTATGCAAGATATTTTTTTCTGGGAAGGAGACGGGTCCATCACCTCATGGATCCCAGGACGGGGTATCCCGCAGATAAGTCCATCAGCGTCACCATTATAACGAATAAGGGCATCGATGCCGACGCCCTGAGCACAGCAGTTTTTGTAATGGGGCCCGAAGAGGGAGAAAAACTCCTATCTTCGCCAGGAATCAAGGGACTAATTGTTGCTCCCGACGGAGAGGTGATTAAATCAGAGAGCTGGAATTTCCCGCTGGTCTCTAGCCGACCTTGAGGGTTACTCCTTTTTTGCTAAGGATTACTCTTCTTGGACATACTTCTACGCAAGCACCGCACCCATCGCAGATATCGTGGTCAATGATGGGAAGGTTATTTTCGATCTTAATGGCCTCAAGCGGACATGCTTTCACGCACCGCCTGCATACGGTGCATCCATTGGTGCAGATCTTGGCTTTTACCTTGGCTATCTCCGGCGAATTGCAGGCCAGGAAAACTTTGGCATCCTGGTCCTCAAGTTTGATCACATCTCTGGGACAGGCCATAACGCATAGCCCACACCCGGTACACTTTTCCTCGTCGATGATGACCGACCCCTTTTCTACCTTGATGGCGTCAAACGGGCATGCTACCTGGCAATCCCCAAGCCCCAGACACGCATACCTGCACTGAAGAAACCCCCCCATCTGACTGTTCGCTGCGGCACAAGTTTTCACACCCTGGTACTTAAAGGCGAGCTTCGAGCCTCCGTTACAGGCGACCCTGGCCACCTTTGGTTTTGTCTCTTCCAGCTCAATGCCGAGCAATCTTCCTATCTCTTTTCTGGATTCCGAAGTAGACTGGTTGCACCTCTGGGCCAAAGATGGGTCCTTCACCACTGCCAACGCAAAACTCTCGCAGCCGGCAAACCCGCACGCACCACAGTTGGAGCCAGGGAGCAAATCATGAATCTTAGCCACTCTTTCGTCCACCTGTACGGCCAATTTCCTGGAAGCGAAAGCCAGCCCCAGACCAAATATAGAGCCGAGCAATACCAAAAGGAGAATTTCTACCATCATAACCTCATTCCACTAAATGCCTGAAACGCCAGAGCCAGGAGGGCGGCTGTAACGAAGGCAATAGGCAGTCCTTGAAAGGCCCTGGGCAGATCAGCCAACTCCAGACGCTCCCTTATGGCTGCCATGAGAAACAGAACCAACATAAATCCAATTCCGGTTGCCATGCCGTTCACCGTAGCAGGCAGCAAAGGATATCCCTCTACGTCAGTGTTAATTAGAGCAACACCGAGTACGGCGCAGTTGGTGGTAATAAGGGGCAGATAGATGCCGAGGGCGCGATAAAGAGCCTCACTCAATTTCCTTATGAGCATTTCCACAAACTGAACAAAGGCCGCGATGACCAGGATGAACACCACGATCCGCATGTATTGGATACCCAGAGGGATGAGGATATACAGATATATCAGCGAGGTAAGAATGGAAGAAGAAGTCATTACAAACAGAACTGCCAGTCCCATAGCCAGAGCGTTGCCCCTCTTAGTCGAAACCCCGAAAAACGGGCACAGACCCAGGAATCTGGTCAGCACTATGTTCTGTATTAGAATTGCTCCCACCGCTATACTGAGCAAATCTCCCACTCTTCATCACCCCCTGGTGTTTCAGGATGGGCAGGGCAGATCAATGACATCCTCGCTCCCCTGCGCCAGAGAAATCAATAATGCGGGTCTGTTTCAGAATAGCCAGGATTACGCCAATGGTGATAAATGCACCTGGCGGCAGAATCATCATTATTGCCGGGGAT
>NZ_BLRZ01000093.1:6859-7574 GCF_013281975.1 Candidatus Hakubella thermalkaliphila
ATCTGTTCGAGGCAAAAGCCTCTGCCCTGGCCAGAATTATTCAATTTACCACGATGGGTGCGGACAAATATCCCCAGACGCTGGTAAAGGGCGGGGGAATAACCAGCCATGAGTAAGTCTACCACCGTCACCATGGTAGCGATGATAACGATATAGCTCGGGAGCCTCACCTCCGACGGAATAAACTTCTTGACAGCGGAAATAATCAGGTTGGAGGAGATCATGGTAAAAGCGAAGGCAAGACTCATCATCAGGGCATTCTCAACCATGGTGGTGACAGCCAGAGTGGGGCAGAGGCCTAAAACCAAAAAGAACACCGCATTGTTTTTTACTATGCCTTTCGTAAATTCCTGGAGCCTCATTATGGCATCCCCTCCGTCAATAACTCCATCAGTTCCTTAGCTTTATCACCAACAGCAGTGGTGACCGCCTGGGTACTTATAGTAGCACCGGTGATAGCCTCTATGGTCCCACCTTCTTTGGCCAACCTCAGTTCCTCCAGACGCTTTCCCTCGAACTGTCTCAAAAATTCCTCATCTGTTATTCTTGAGCCGAGGCCCGGCGTTTCGGCGTGACTTATGATACGCACACCTTTTATTATACCATCCCCGCCTATTCCAACTGCAATGCTTTTACACCCCTGATAGATCAGGTGACCAAACCGAGGGTGTACGGAACGAAAAGAAAGGTTTGGCAATGATGCAGAAGGCCAGCT
>NZ_BLRZ01000094.1 GCF_013281975.1 Candidatus Hakubella thermalkaliphila
GAGGGTGATCGTCCCACTTTGTGTACCTCGAATAAGTTCGAGTGTTCTGGACGCTGGGACTTGTTCCAGGCATTGTGAGTAACGCACGAGCGTCTTGGAATTGCTGTGCGGCTCCTCCTTGTGAGTCGTTGTTGATACACCGGCTGACCGATAGTATAATTTTTTTTTTTTTGCAGTGGTTTTCCTGGGAGCGGAGAACCTGGCCTTCTTCCCCGCGGGCCTGGTGTATGTCACCGTGGTTCTGTTTATCCTCTTGATGTTGCTGCTGATCTATTTTCATCGTCTGGTGGATACAGGTACCAGGGCGCTTAACTACCTGGTAAGACGGTGGGAACTGGAAAGGTTCTGGGTGATAAATTGGATAAAAGAAAAGGCGGAGCTTACCAATAAGGATATCCAGGAGATGCGAGCTCGAAAGATTTACGCTAACGTCTTCGCCACCACCATCATCATGCGTATCTTCAAGTTCGGATTCTTCTATCTGGTTCTTTTGAGCCTGCTTATAGACCAGGGTTTCTCCCTGGCCAATCTGAGCTTCTGGAAGGTCTTTCTGGGAACGGGAGGAGCTGAGCTGTCAGCCGCTCTGCCTACTCATTCCATAGCCGGGCTGGGGACCTATCAGGCCAGTTGGACGGTGGCTTTCATGCTTCTGGGATTTCCCAGGGAACTGGCCATCATCTCTGGATTCAGCTTCTACATTATCAAGATTACCTGGAACATCCTCCCGGGGCTTCTGGCCATGGGCGTGCTCTTCCTTACCGGCCTACGCCTTAAAGCCCGCATGGTGGAAGAGAAGACGGTGGTGGGGAAAGGGCCTGCCTCCTAGCCAGTTCAGCCTAAGAAATGGCGCCAGTCACTCTCGAACGCATCCACAAGGAGAGAACAATCCTATCACCCTTCCCAGGCTTGCGGGTCCCCTGGGACAGCCCCAGACACAAGAGTATTTGCGGAGTGAGCGTCAGTTCAGATATCCCCGCTCCCGGTACCACTGCGCGGTAAGGTGAATCCCTGTCTTGAGATCGTATTGGGGCTGGTATCCCAGATCTCTTTTGGCCCTGGAAATATCGAAGGCCCGGCTCTTGGTAAAGAAGTCCACTCTCCGGCGATGAATAGGGGGCTCTATGCGCAGAGGTATGCATACTGATTCTACCAGGGGGCCCAGCCACTGGAAGGGCTTTACTGGAAGATGAAGCTTTGGAGGGGATACCCCCAAATCATGGGCGATCATAGTGGTGAGCTGGTTCAGGGTTACATATTCCTCTCCGCCAATGATATAGATCTGCCCGATGGCTACATCTTTCTCGGCTCCCAGAAGAAAGCCGGTGATCAGATCATCGATGTAAACTTGATGATAAGTAGTCTCACCACTGCCCAGAATGACAAACCTCCCTTTGGCAATGGAGCGAAAGAGTTTGAGCATCCGCATATCTCCCGGTCCGTAGATAGCAGCAGGTCTGATCACTGTTACCGGAAGGTTCTTCTCCCGAAAGTAGCGCAGAGCCAGCTTTTCGCCTTCCATCTTGGTTATCTGATAGATATCGCCCGGATTGTAGGGAGTTTCTTCATTAGCCGGAGGATTGGAGATATGGCCCAGAACACCGATGGTGCTGCAGTGGATAAATCTTTTTACCCCTTCCTCAAGAGCCACTTGCAGCATATTCTCGGTACCCTTGATGTGGATGTCATGATAAATGTGCTCAGGGAAGCCAGCCTGCCGGTAGAGGGCGGCCAGGTGGAAGAGCACGTCTACATCTTTCATAGCCGGGCGAAGAGAATCGATGTCCCTTACATCTCCAAAGATGATTTCGATTCCCCGGTCCCTCAACTGATCGGTCTTGCTGGTTTTTCTGGCCAGAGCCCTGACCTGATGGCCCTGCTCTGCCAGCCGGGTGCAGAGAGCCCCTCCAGTGTATCCAGTTCCTCCAGTAACAAAAGCTTTCATGGGACCTCCATTCTTATTCAAGGAGCTTCAGCCGATGGGAGCAGCATAAAAGAAAGAAGTTAGCCCTACAGCGATACTTAAGAATCTTAGTTCAATATGTAGGGCAATTTCTTTAATTGAGCCAGAACATATTGTAGGTATTCAGGTAAATGACGTTGTAGGGTTAGATCTTGGCCAGGTTCCTGATCATGGCCTGTCTAATTATATTAGAAGGGTAGGCCCATTGCAAATTTTCCAAGACTACCCAAATACTTGCCTGGATTTGGGACAAAAGGTAGCATTTGGATGGCCGGTCTTCTATAATTAAGACCGTATTTGGATAAACCGGGAGGAGGTATAGTGGAAAAGGTACTGGTCACCGGCGGGGCGGGCTTCATCGGATCCTTCATAGTTGATGAGCTGGTGAGAAGAGGGTATGAGGTGCGCATCTTTGACAATCTGGAGCCTCAGGTTCATCCTGGAGGAAATCCCCCTGATTACCTGAACCGAGAGGCTGAGTTTGTCCACGGTGATGTGCGCGATTACGACGCTCTGAGAAAGGCCATAGAGGGAGTACGGGTGATCTTCCATCAGGCTGCCACGGTAGGAGTGGGCCAGAGTATGTATGAGATCAGTCGCTACGTTCAGGTCAACACCCTGGGAACGGCCAATCTGTGCGACATTTTGGCCAACCAAAAGCACCAGGTGGAGAAAGTGTTGGTGGCTGCCTCCATGAGCAGTTATGGAGAGGGGACCTATAGTTGTAAAGAATGTGGTGAGGTTTCTCCTTTGTTACGGCCCTCAGAGCAGATGGCTCAGGGGGATTGGGAGGTACACTGTCCGCACTGTGATTCTATCCTCAAGCCTGTGCCTACCCGGGAAACCAAAAAACTGGAGGTAAACAGCATCTACGCCATTACCAAGAGAGATCAGGAGGATATGGTGCTGGGAGTGGGAAGAGTCTACCATATCCCCCCGGTAGCTTTGCGTTACTTCAACGTCTATGGGCCCAGGCAGAGCCTGAGCAATCCCTACACCGGAGTGGTGGCCATATTTATGAGCCGGATTAAGAACAACCACCGGCCCATCATCTTTGAGGATGGTGAGCAGAGCCGGGACTTCGTCTCCGTGCACGACATTGTCCAGGCTAACATGCTGGCCATGGAGAAGGAGGAGGCTAACTACCAGGTTTTCAACGTGGGAACCGGTCGTCCCATTACCATAAAGCAGATCGCCCAGGTCCTGGCCGAACTCTACGGAGTAGACATTGAGCCCAACGTAACTAATACTTTTCGCAAAGGAGATGTGAGGCACTGCTTTGCTGACATCAGCAAGATCCAGGAGCAACTGGGCTATGAGCCCCAGGTGGACTTTAAGGAGGGCATGCGAGAGCTCATCGAGTGGTCCCGCCAGGTGAGCGCAGAGGATAGGGTGGAGCAGGCTACCCAGGAGTTGAGGGAAAGAGGGTTGATCTAGTCTATACAGACCAGATACTCTGGATGGATGAGGTTGAGAAAATTAGCGGTACCGTTATTGACAGGATCAAACATGTCCCGCTATAAGGGAAATATTGGATACACAAAGACCGTATTACAAAAAGTATCTAGTTTTGCTAAGGAGTAAGGTTGAAAGTTCTAGTTACCGGCGGAGCCGGTTTTATCGGCTCTCATCTGTGCGACCGCCTGGTGAATAGGGGTCACCAGGTGATCTGCCTGGATAACTTTGTTACCGGCACACCTGACAACGTGGCCCATCTGGAAGGTCGCTCCAATTTTACTCTGGTGAAACATGATATCACAGAACCCTATGAGGCTCAGGTGGATCTCATTCTTCATCTGGCCAGCCCGGCCAGTCCCATCGACTATGCCAATCTCCCCATTGAGACCCTTCTGGTTAACTCCAGAGGTACTGCCAACATGCTGGAGCTGGCCAGGAAGAACCAGGCCAGGATCATAGTGGCTTCTACCTCGGAGGTTTACGGCGATCCCGACACCAGTCCCCAGCGGGAGGACTATCATGGAAATGTTAATCCGGTGGGACCTCGAAGCTGCTATGATGAAGGAAAGAGGTTCTCCGAAGCCCTGACCATGGCCTATCACCATAAGTACAAGCTGCCCTTCACTATTATCCGCATCTTTAACACCTACGGTCCTCGCATGAGGCTCAATGATGGCCGGGTTATCCCCAATTTCATATCCCAGTGTCTCAGTAACCAGCCCATCACCGTCTATGGCGATGGCAGCCAGACCAGAAGTTTCTGTTATATTGATGACCTGGTGGAGGGGATTCTGCTGGCTATTAGCAAGGAAGAGGCCATCAATCAAATTATGAACCTGGGTAATCCCTTTGAGATCACTATCCTGGAGCTGGCTCACTATATTCGAACTCTTTGTAATTCTCAATCGGAGATTGTGTTCAAGCCCCTTCCCGGGGACGATCCTCTTCAGAGGAGGCCAGATATCGCCCGGGCCAGGATCTTTCTAGGATGGGAGCCCAGCTTTCCGCTCCAGGAAGGTCTGATGAGGACCATCAAGTTCTTTGCTACCAACCACTTTGAGTACGTTCCGGTAAACCTGGAGGATCTAACTCTGAAGAAGCTCTCTATCATCATGCCTGTCTACAATGAGGCTCCCACTCTGAGGGAAATTGTGGAGAGGGTTAAGAGTGTGGAAGTTCCAGACATGGACAAGGAGATTATGGTGGTGGATGATGGCTCCACTGACGGGAGCCGGGAGATCCTGAAGGAGATGGAGGGAGAGGAGATAACCGTGCTCTATCACCAGAGGAACCGGGGTAAGGGGGCGGCAGTGCGGACGGGACTTTCTGTCTGCAGGGGAGAGTACATTATCATTCAGGACGCTGATCTGGAATATGACCCGCGGGACTACCGTAAGCTAATCCACCCTATTCTGGAGGGCAAGGCCACGGTAGTCTACGGCTCCCGTCTTACCGGAGAGAAGAGAAACCTGAGCTTCGGTTTCCTTTTGGGTAACCGGATTTTGTCTCTGCTTACCGATATTCTCTACAACACCAGTCTGTCCGATATGGAGACTGGCTATAAGCTTTTCACCAGAGAGAGCCTTCAGGGAATTACCCTGAGATCCAACCGTTTCGAGATCGAGCCGGAGATAACTGCCAAAATCTGCAATAAAGGGATCCATATATATGAGGTGCCCATCTCCTACGCGGGCCGGGATAAGGCTCAGGGGAGAAAGTTCTCCTGGACCGGCATCTTCTCGGCCATCTGGACTCTGGTGAAATACCGTTTCGTGGGCTAGGACTCCGACCACGTCTTCCCTCAGTCTATTATCCTCTTCACAAAATAAATGGGCTTGTTTTGAGCCTCGTGGTAGGTTCGGACAGTCATCTCCCCCAGAAGCCCCATAGAGATGAACTGAAGTCCCACGAAAATGAGAAGGACTCCCAGAAGGAGGAGGGGCCTGTTAGCAAGGGGTTTGCCAAAGAAAAGTCTTTCCACGGTCAGGTAAAGTGAGATAAAAAAGCCCAGACCACCGGAGACAAGACCCACCAGTCCAAAGACCTGGATGGGGCGGGTGGAATAGCTGAGAAGGAATTTCAGGGCTATGATGTCCAGGAGCACTCTTACGAGGCGGGAGAGTCCGTATTTGGATCTGCCATATTTGCGGCTGTGGTGAGTAACTGGCACCTCAGCTACTGAGACTCCCAGCCAACTGGCCAGGGCCGGGATGTAGCGGTGCATTTCTCCATAAAGATCAATGTTCTTGACCACATCCCTGGTATAGGCCTTGAGGGTACACCCGTAGTCGTGGAGATGAACCCCGGTCAGTTGGGAGATGAGCCAGTTAGCGTACATGGAGGGAAGGGTTCTGGTCAGAAACTTATCATGGCGGTTCTTTCGCCACCCACTAACCACATCGTATCCCTCTTCCATTTTCTCCAGGATGCTGGGAATGTCCTGAGGGTCGTTTTGCAGATCGGCATCCATAGTCACCACCACTTTTCCCCGGGCGAAGCGAAATCCAGCCGCAATGGCTGCAGTCTGCCCGAAATTGCGGCGAAACTGGATGATCTTGAACCTGTTATTTTCAGCATGAATAGATTTCATTTTCTCCAGGGAGCCATCATTGCTCCCATCATCTACCAGAAGCACCTCGTAACTTCGGTCCATTTTATCCAGGACCTCCTGGAGGCGGTGATAGAGGGGCTTCAGGCTTTCTACTTCGTTGTAAACAGGCACTACCACAGACAGATCTACTTCTCCGCTCTCCTGTCTGATATCTGGGTTCAAGTTCTTCTCCCTTGAAAATAACCCAATTTTCATGCGACGTGGTGCGCCGCGGGGCATGGGCGATTCCTTTTAAACCAGTCCACAAAGAGAGCGACGCCCTCTTCGATGGGTACTTCCGGATGGTAGCCTAGTAGCTTTTGGGCTTTGGAGATATCGGCGTAAGTGCGGGTGACGTCTCCGGATTGAGGAGGCTGAAAGTCGATACGGGCTTTCAGGCCCAGGGCCTCTTCGATCAGACGGACCAGCTCTTTCAACTGTATAGGGCTGGAGTTACCCAGGTTAATGATCTCGTAGCCAAAATTGCGGTCCATGGCTGCCCTTAGGCCAGAGACGATATCAGAGATGAAGGTATAGTCGCGGCTGGAACTACCATCGCCGTAGAGAGGGATGGGCTGTCTTTGATAGATGAGGCTGGTGAACTTATGGATGGCCATCTCCGGTCTCTGTCGGGGGCCATAGACAGTGAAAAAGCGCAGGCAGATTACAGGAAGCTGATAGAGATGGTGATAGGTATAGCAAATCAGCTCGGCCGCTCTTTTAGTAGCGGCATAGGGAGAAATGGGCCGCTCTATCCGGTCTTCCTCACTGAAAGGAATCTTATCCTGTTCTCCGTAGACCGAGGAAGAGGATCCAAAGATGAACTTCTTGACCTGGTGCCTGACGCACTGCTCCAGGAGGTTGATTGTGCCACCTACATTGACCTTTTCATAGAGGGCCGGCTGGCGTAGGGAGGGTCTTACTCCAGCCCGGGCAGCCAGATGCACCACCTGGTCGATGTTCCAGGCCGAGAATAGTTCTTCCAGAGTTTCCTTATTGGTAATATCCCCTTTTACCAGACGGAACTCCGGCCTGGCCTGAAGTCCAGCTATGTTTTCCCACTTGATCCGGGGATCATAGTAGTCGTTGAAGTCATCGATACATATTACCCGGTAACCTTCTGCAACCAGATTTTCGGCCAGGTGAGATCCAATGAAGCCGGCTCCTCCGGTGATGAGTACAGTCATGTCCCTCCCTTGAAAATAACACAATTTTCATGCGACGTGGTGCGCCGCGGTGCATGGGCGATTCCCTTGTACTAGCTTTATATTTTCGTCGACTATTTCAATTGGTCATAGGTCAGCCCCGATCAGCAAAGAAAGGGGTGGGGGCTATCATCATGATCTTAAGTTTTTGCTTCTTCATCTTCTATCTCTACGGCCTATATTAGCAGGATCAAGTTATTTGTGCCAGGGGAAACATGATTGTATGTCTGGCACTGACCATATTCTACAGCATAGGGGGAACTTCAGGGGACCCCTTCGCTGAACTGCTGAACCAAAGCCCGTTGCCTCACCTAAAAATGTACTCGAAAGGGGCAAAGTAGACAA
>NZ_BLRZ01000095.1 GCF_013281975.1 Candidatus Hakubella thermalkaliphila
CCTTACCAAGGACGCCTTTCATGGTGAGTGGAACTACACCATCAAACCAAATCATGCCTGAACTTGATCATGTTATTTTGTGACAGGCCCTTAGGTATCGGTCTCCTTTCTCATAAAAAATGAAAGCATTAGACCTCTCCCCGGATTGGTGGGTTTCAATCCCTCTTAGGTATCAGTCTCCTTTCTCATTGGCTCGCCAAGTCCCTTCTCATCCGCGAGCTTTGCAAGGTTTCAATCCCTCTTAGGTATCAGTCTCCTTTCTCATCCCCGGCCGAGCCCGGCTCCTGCTCCATATAGATAATGTTTCAATCCCTCTTAGGTATCAGTCTCCTTTCTCATTATAAAAAAGTGTGTTGTTAGGGGAAACGCTATGTCCAGTTTCAATCCCTCTTAGGTATCAGTCTCCTTTCTCATGGTGTATTCAAGTCGGTTAACCCTGAGGAACGGAGGGTTTCAATCCCTCTTAGGTATCAGTCTCCTTTCTCATGGGAAACTATCTTTCGTTTCAGCCTGTTGTTTTCATGCCGTTTCAATCCCTCTTAGGTATCAGTCTCCTTTCTCATGTTCTGAACCTTGAAGACTTGAGAGTTCGAATCTCTTAGTTTCAATCCCTCTTAGGTATCAGTCTCCTTTCTCATGGCAGCCCAATATAATAGGCCTTGAGTAGGTTTTTATTCATTATTTTCGGGCATGTGCCTGAAATATTGTAACTTATGTAGCACAACATCGATTTTTACACCCCCTCTCTGCTGCGAAATTTGCTCTTACCAGGTATTATGATCTTTCGAGCATCTGTTGCATTGACTAGGTGTTTTGTAAATTACCACGAAGCCCGAACGGTGACGAAAAATATACAGATAAAATTCAGAAAGTTTGCATATATTCTTTTTATGTGTCAAAGGAACTCCGGACTGTTGTCCGGATCTGCGATTTCTTCTCTCTCAGCCACTATCCGGTAAGCCTCCTTCTCGTAGATGAGACTCTTGCTAAGAAAACAAAAGACATCTTCAATGGCCAGCTTTATAGTCTTTGAATCTACCCTCATAGATTGCTTCTCCAACAGTTTCTTGGATAACAAGTTGGCAGATTCGGATGCCAGGATATATTTCCAGGGCAACCGGCCCTACATTAGTCATAAGAAAGAAGATGTGGCTATCCACGCCGGGCTGAATAAAGACGGAAGCAATATGGACAGACAAACCCAGCCGGGCAAACCGGCCTCTGCTCCCCAGTTGTCCACACAAACGAGACGGCAGTTTCACTTTTTCTTTGGTTACTGCCAACACAGTCTCACCGGGTAGAGGGAGAAAATGGTCGTCTTCCCTAACTATCTTCCTTTCCAGTACCTCCTTCTCCCGGCTCGCCTGTTCATCCACAGGAACAGTTTGGTAGGTTCTTCTAAACATATGAAACTCGCTTCCAAGATGTAGATCAATGGAAGCCGGACCAATCTGGTCGGATCTGAAGGGAGCTATAACGATGTTTCCAGCCCTAATCTCCTTTAATATCTCATCTTTAGTGAGGATACTCATGTCTGCCTCCTTGCAATGCTTTATTCTCTTCTGAACATCAGTCATACGTTAAGGTAATTATCCTCTTATTGATAGTTCCTTGGATAAAACGGTTCATTATCGCCCCACTGATAAATCACCGATAGTTTGTAAGAACAGTCTTTGATACTCTCATATTCGTTGCTAACCTCTTTTTCAATTAGCTGACGAACGGTCTCTTCACTCTCTTGACTATACGGTTTATCAAGATACTTGGATACAAGATTATTCTCGATTAGCTGGATTATAAAATTAAAGTTATTTTTATTGAACCTGTCAGTAGGAATTACTCGGACCTCTTCGACACATTGGTGTTTAAGATAATGGTTCTCTTGCTTCGAGATCATCTCAGCTCTATCAACCATTTCGGCTGTCATAATCCAATGTCTAGCAAGTTTCCTTACACATTCGGAACTTGACCCATTGTGTAGTTTCTCAAGACATGATCGGTGGATTCTTCTATCCTTATCATTAAGTTTTATAGAAGTTATTTCCCCTTTATTTGGTGTCACTTTAATTGCAAAATCAGCGTCTCTAAAAATAGATTTTGAAGTATCATTGGAAGCCTGGTATATACTACGCCATAATTCCACTGCATCAATTGCTCGCTTCAAAGCGGTTTGATAATCTCTTTTAAGAAGATTAAGGGTTATTTTTATCTCTTCTTCCGTTCCAGCTCTTCTCACTTGAATATCGCACCCATCACTTAGTCTCATAAGAGCTACTACCTTCATAAGATCTATGTCTTTAAAAGATTTGTCCTTTATATAATCCCTTAGTGAAGGGTAGTCCTTGTCTAGGAAATGATTTCTGGAATTTTCTTCCTTCTGTACATAGCCCATACTCTTTCGGTGATAAAGACAAGTCGTGAGGACAGCATCGTGAAGATTTTCATCAAGTCCTTGGTTTTCAAGCCCCTCTTTACCTGGCCATTCCAACTCTTTTGCCGTTTCAGGGTTATTTAGCCTCTGACAGGAGAGAAAATGATGGAATTCTCTGATCTCGGAAGGAAAGAGAGGAACCTTCCCAAATGTATTAGTTTCCATGTAATCCAAGCTATGACCACAATCATGAAGCAGAATAGCCGCAAGGAGGCAGAACCTCTCTTTTACATTAAGATAATTTTGATCCACCGAGAGGATAGGGATAAGAAAGAGTTCGGCAAATTCCAAAAGGTTATGGTGATGGTTGAGGGCATGATCCACTTCCTCAGGAATTTTATCCCCCTCCCAAATTAAGTCACCAACCCTGTCAACTAATTTTTCAAGTATTTCTCTGAGCTTCTCGACCTTATCCCCTAACGAGTCGCGCAAAAGCATTCCTATAATTTGCTTTGAATAGACTTTGATGGGATCCTGTCGCAACTGGTTTTGATACTGCTTTTCCAGATATTTTCCAAGTGAGAAGAGCTCCATCTGTCCAGATTCTTCGTAGAGTAAGTTCTTGATTTTACGGTCAAGATAACATTCAAAGTATTCTTTAGTCCGAGGGTTCAAAACCATACGGAGCCTTGTAGTATTTCTATGCCAAAGATGAAAGTCGAGACCAATGGGATATACCGGCATCTCCATGATGTCCAGAGAGTTTTCAAACAGGTAACAGAGAACAACTTTATCCGAGCGAACCATCGCTTGCAAAGTAGAGTAGGGAACAAGCCCTTTATATCCGCCGGTAGTGTTCAGGTAGATCCTATCAGCCTCATTTTCAACCTGGTTTATAATCTCGTTCATCCTGTCGATAAGGTTGCGGGATCCTTTCTGTTTAAAATCCTCACCTTTCTCATCGTCCACACCTTTAATCTTTTCGCAACTGACCACCATATATCGCCTCTGTAACTCAGAGTGCGAATTCACATATTCTTTTATTACTTCACCACACACAATCCCTGTATTGGTATCGGAAGTAAGGAAATAACAATCCGCCGTGGGCTCGTTTTCATGCTTTTGTTTGTGAATCCAGAGATAGCTTATCTCCTGAGGCAGACGGTCTTTAATCCCACCTTGGGGCGGTCTATAGCCTATCTCTTCAGAAAGGTTAAGTTCTCGCAGTTTTTGCAGAAGCTCATGTTTGCAGGAAGACAAATCTTGCCCCCGGGGTATTCGCAAGATATTATCGCAAAAGTCATTGAGACATTTTACCTTTGTTTGGTAAGAAGCATCCGGCCTGGGCTTTCCCCCTGTATTTGTAAGCAAAGAAGTTCCAACTGTGAGGATATGGACGATCTTTTCCATTATTCCTTCCTCAGATAATCCCTTGTTTCCAGCCTTTCCTTATAGCGTTGGGTGTGCGTAAGGGTTCCTCTGATTCTTGTGACCTCTTTCTACGTTGGTCCATAAAATAATCAAAAGCTTCATCTGCATGTAGCTCTCCAATACGTCCATCTTTCTCCCAATAAGGAGGATAGTACTGCACGGGAATATTCAGACCAACGAAGTCTAATTGTAAAAGAGCCTTTAAGTCTTTCACAAATTGAAGATCATCGTACTTGGAAGCCTCTACTTCGTTATCTTCGCTCTTTCCTGTGAGCATCCATGTTTTGAATTTTCTGACAAAGTTCTTGACTTCCTCAGGAGTTGCTGGTCTTTCATTTAGAGATTCGAGGTCACCGGTCCAATCTTTCTCCGGCTGCGTAAAAATTACCTCCTCGATGTGGAACCTTACGCTTCCAAGCCCTATGCCCTTTCCCATTCCCAACTTATGCGCATATTCCTGTGACTCATTGAGTGGGTCATCGGATATGGTAAGCGCCCATAGGAGCATACCCAATTCATAATCGTCCAGGGATTCAAAATCTATGGTTCCCTTAAAAACAGCTCCCTTGGCAAGAACGGCGCAGGTTGTGTTTTGGTGGGTGTAGATATTCTTCCATCTCTCCTCCTCCTCTGTTTCAATCTTATCTGGGCTGAGTTCTTCCTCCTTTCTTTTAATGTATTCCAGAGCTTCCTCAGTCATAGCTTTGGGATGATGGAGATAGAACTTCCTTCCCCTTATGGTTCCCGGTGTCGCTGCCCAGAGGGAATGTGGTGCTTTAGTATAATAAGCAACATTTGTAGAGGGATCTTTGTTCTGCGAAGGGTCAGGCCTCAAGTAAAACGGATAATATTGAGGCTTAGGGCTTCCCAGGACTTTGAGCGGAACCGGATGTGTGTCTTTTAAGGTCTTTTCTGACCATGCCACACTGAAACTTACCCTTCCGGCAATCCCCTGTTCACCTTCTTCCTCTGTCTCTTCCTTCTCCTCTGGTGTCCATCCAAAAAGTCGCGTAGCAGGGCATAAGCAATCAGCGCTTTGTGGATAGTGATATTGCCCAACCGATTCTAGAAGTGATTTAATGTTTTCATTTTCTGCTACCCTATGTATCTGCACACGTCCTATTGAAGATTTATTCATATGGTCAATCCAAAACACTATGGAGCTCTCTCGTAGCGGATATTCTGGATAGGCTATGAAATAATCCTGAACAACCTTAGGGGGTACTGAAAACTGTTTCCCATATCTGTAATCCGTTGATGCCTTTCCAGAAGTCACTTCAAAGTAAACTACATGAAACCATCTTTGCCTATCGATTGCCTCAATGGGATTATAGAGCCAACCATCTCCGCTAAGATGCAGACTGGTAACGCGTTCCCCTCTTTCTTGTCCATTACATTTGATCCACTGCACAATATATGCTTTCCCCCTTTTTACAGCTTGAAACTTGATTTTCGTTCCATTATCTATATCTTGACACATGTTCATGTTGATTTTAGCTGTACTTGCCTCCACGAATTTCCAGCCACTACCATCGTTTCTTCCTTCTTGTTGGACCACTAAACATTTTGAAGGTCTCGGTAATCGCCGCAATGTGGGATGTTTATATTCAGAAGATACTCCAAAACTACTGTTAGTAGCTGCCTCTACCACGCTTCTTATCATTCCCTTCGTGGAGGTCGGTGAAATGCAAAGTCTTCCATCTACATTAAAGAAGTCCTTTACCTTATGGATATCCTCATCTCTGTCTCCAATCTTATATATAGTGACCCCTTCAGGGTCGGGGATAAAAATTGGGCTCAACGAGGTCAGCGTATATTCTATTCGACCCGTCAGTCCATCATATCTGTGAAGAGGCTTAAATTTCCTATCTTGGCTTATGGCAGGGGAACTTCCGGTTCTCCTGGGCCCTCCGTGAGGCACAAAGTTGTAAGGGTAAATGAAATGAGAACGAGGATCCCGGCTTCCCTGTGGGCATCCTGGATTTTCGGGTGGAAATTTTTGCTGAGCCATTATTCGTCCTCCTCTTTATGCCAATCCTTTACATCTCTCGCTCCAGGTCTTAAGAACCTCCAGAACAAGGGCTCTCCGTCCTCGTTGAGGTATATCCGGATTTCCAGCACAGGGTAAGTCTTTGCTTCTCTCATGATGACATCTGGATACTCAATAGCTCTTGAGCCAGCTACTCGTTGTTCGAAAAAGGCTCCTTTTTCTTTGTTATATATTCCCCACAGTATAAGAGTCCTGTCCTCGTGTTTCACCTCTTCAGTAAACTCACGAAGGTTTGAGACACCATCTCGTAGGGGAATTGAACTAAGATCACTCTCAAGCATCAGAGAAAAACCATATTTCTCTTTCCCTAACTTTCTCCACTCTATCTGTCCCTTCCTCCAGAATATCCTTCCCCTCAGGGAGAATCCTTGAATTTCGTCCTTCCTTAATTTCTCCAAAAGTCCCTTCCAGTCCACAAAGGCAAATTGGTGTACATAATCTAATAAAGCATAAAGTTCGTCTTTACCTTGACCTTCTAACCATTTCTGTAGGTTTTCGCACTTTAGCCAGTTGTGGAGAGAGGAACCCAAAATTTCCCCTGCCTTGACTTTAAGTTCCATGACTTTGCTCCTCTTGAGGTTGCCAGGAATTTATTTGCCCCCTGAGGGTATTTATCGCTTTTTCAACTAGAGAATATACTTTCTCCTCTTTGGAGACCCAGAAGTTCCTACCCGATTTTACCTTCGTCGAAGGTATATGGAAGAAACCTCCTATGACTTCGGGTGATTCCAGCAAGAGGTCTTTCAAAATTCCCCTTTCATGCGTAAGTGTCTCTATCTCCACTGTTTCGGGCAACAAGACAACTTTCCCGAACCCCTTGGTTCTACCATACCCTATGCGGATTTTGCCAAGCTGAAGGTCCTTTAAAACCAGTGCCACCAATCCAATATGCCACAGCTCAAAGTCTCTCAGCTCAAGCCGGAATTCCAAATCACCTGAATCATCCAGAGGATTTTTGGGGAAGAAAGGTCTTGAGTTGAATTTCTTACCTTCTGCTGCCCCTTCTGTGAAGCGGTCGATAGCAACATGGTCCAAAAGCTTCAGCCCTCGCTTAAATTTATCTGGATTAGTTGGATAGACATCCTCAAGTCGTATCCTCCCTCCCATAGCCGTAAAGCCGAAAAGCTTGCTCACAATACAGGCTTTGGAATAGATAGTGTCAAAGTCGCGCTCTTTTGAAAGTTCCTTGCCCTTCTTTTTTAGTTTTTCCAGATCCCAGATCGCTTGGAGACAGATGTCGTCATTTTTGAAGCGCTCGTAAATCAATGTACGTAGCACCTTCTCAACGTGTGACCTGATACATCCCCTAAGTGCTGAACCTGGTAGATAAGGAATCTCGTCTTCATTCTTACAGAACGTTGCATCTACTGAAATAGGTCTTTTTATCTCTTCACAACCCGGAATCAGTGGACTTCCCCTCTCTACAAGCTTCCGAGCCCCTCTGTTCTCAATCTTCTCTACTGAATATCCAGCTTTTACAAGAATTGGCTCCAATGGACGCAGAACTCCTCGAATAACAAGTATCTCAGGAGGCGACTTAGACCCCTTTAACTGAATACATAATTTCTCCCTTGAAAATAACATAATTTTCATGCGACGTGGTGCGCCGCGGTGCATGGGCGATTCCTCCCCAGAATCCTAAAATGGCTTCCGGTATCTATCTCTCAAAATCCCAATCCA
>NZ_BLRZ01000096.1 GCF_013281975.1 Candidatus Hakubella thermalkaliphila
TTTTAGGGGCGAAGTGGGAGATGAGTTTTTGAAATTGGAGTTTTTAGACAGCCTCTAATGAGATAAAACTTTCATGTGCTGACCCTTCTACCCCCAGTAGTATAGTTGCAGAAGCAGTGTCAAAACTAAAAGACAATCTCTTTTACATTTCTGATGTAGGATTGTTCTTTACAAATCAACCAAACCTAAATCGCATACTTTTAACAAAAATGGGGAGCATAGAAGACCTTAAGTTAGAAGAAAAAAATCTTTTAACCAAAAGCCTTACCAAAGAATATTTTGATATTTATATCTGGCCTGGTAATCCTAAAGACATTTCTGACACGACGAGGTTGAAACTGGTTATCCAGACAAATCACAAGAGATGCAAAGAGTTTTTGGAAAATTGCGGAGAACGGCCAAGGGTTTACCGCAATACCCTTATATTTCTCTGTCCATCAGAATCTGAGAGAATAAGCTTTGATAACTTCTTGAAGAAAAAACTTGCATGGCACTTTATAGAAAAAGACAAAACACTCCGTATTACTGATGAGTAGAGAAAGGAAGTAAGAGAGAAAATAAAAAAAGCCGAAGCTGAAGTAAAAGAGCGTATAAGAAGTCTCTACCGTCTTATATTGCTCCCTTCAAAGGAAGGATTTAAAGAAATTGATTTAGGAATCCCTACTTATGGAGCAGATGTTACCATAGATAAAGAAGTATATGAAAGGTTGAGAGGTGATGGTGAAATTCTTGAAAAATTAAGCGCTCTATCTCTTAAAGAAAAATACCTCAAAGATAGAGATTATGTTAAAACAAAGAATATTCTTGAATCCTTTTACAAAACATCAGGAGAGGTAAGGGTCATACGCGATGAGGTGCTTAAAGATTCTATTAAAGAAGGGGTCAGACAAGGATTATTTGGGGTTGGAGGTATAGAAAACGGAAAACCTGTCTGCGATCATTTCAAAGAGGAATTTTCTCCTGAGATAGTAGAAGAGGAAATCATCATCAGAGCGGAAT
The DNA here is from genome assembly GCF_013281975.1 of Candidatus Hakubella thermalkaliphila. Taxonomy (GTDB): domain Bacteria; phylum Actinomycetota; class Humimicrobiia; order Hakubellales; family Hakubellaceae; genus Hakubella; species Hakubella thermalkaliphila. The sequence continues at coordinate 1,000 of NZ_BLRZ01000096.1, forward strand.
TGTGCTTGCCTAAACCTATAGAAGGGATTTCAGATGAGATGTTCCAATCATATATTACTAAAATCAAAGAATGTGATAGGACTCTAGACATAACGAAAATAGAAGAAGAAATTGCCCAATATGACTTATCGTCAGAGCAAAGAAAGAAACTTGAAAAAGAGGCAAGAAGAAGGAAGGACGAATTACAAGACATTGTTAAACCAAAAGAAAAATATCATAATATTAACCTTAAATTGAATGTTCCTTCAGGTAAATTATCTGATATTGTAAAAATGGTTAACTACATCAAAAGCAAGTTTAATCAGGTAAATATAAGAGTTGAAATATCTACACAAGACGGAGAGATGGCGATTTCGGAATATGAGGATAAGGTTAAGGAGGCAATAAATCAGGCAGGAGTTAGGGTTGAAGACGAGGATGTTGAATGAGAAAATGCACGACTTCGCACAGCATATACGGCTCACTTCGTTCGTCTAAATTTCGTCTTCGCCGAAACTTCTTTTATGTTGATACCGTTAGGCGACATTGCCACAGGAGGCAATAACAATGTTCGATAAATGTCCTGGGGCAAGGAGAAGTTCTCCTGCTCCTCCTTGTGAAGTTGTAACTTCCTCACGATTCAGGTGAACTAGAAGAGGACTTAAGGAGAGCTTTACTGCCCAAGTGGCGGTGCCAAAATAGGCTCTGATTAGAGATTTTCTTAACAACTGGTCGGGACGAGAGGATTTGAACCTCCGACCCCCTGAACCCCATTCAGGTGCGCTACCAAGCTGCGCCACGTCCCGACAAAGCGTGCTTAGCTAATAGGAAATTTACTCGATTATTATATCACATTATCTCAAGAATCTTGCAGAATAACTCCCATTCCGCACATCTCAAAAGTGATTTCTCCCTAATTATCTACCGCCCCGCCATCAGCTCTTGCGCTTGCGATCGCCGAGCACAATGGCTTCGGTTTCCCGCTCCCACTGCCGGAGTAAATCCTTGATCTCGCGCTGATTGGCGATCGCTCCTGCAAGCATTCCCGCCTGCTCCCTGGATACCACCCTGTGGACGAGACGGCCACCTTTCCAGCGGTTCCACTCGTAATAGGGGCCGTGGATGGCGTCCGGATCGCTTGCGCACCGGCAGTTGGGCCTCCCGCATTTCTTCTTGCGCTCCATGAGCGTGCCCGAGCAGACCAGGTCCATCCCGGCGATCCTGGCCTTGATCTGTCCTATGCGGCGGGAAGCATCCCGTGTGTTCTTGTCCATATCTTGGGTCATACCCCTTGACAACTCCTGTATCTGGCGTTTATACTAACGCTAGATTGGCGTCCTGTCAAGGGGTGGTAATGGGAGAACGCATCTTTGACCTGAAGACGGAGCGGCTGGGACCCCTCCCCCTGGTCAACCACTTCTTGGGCCGCCTGGGGCTCATCGACATCCTCGACCGCTTCGTTCCGACCAGGGACCCCCGCTGCGCCCTTTCCTACGACAAGAGGCTGGGAGTGCTCCTTAGGTCCATCATCACCGAGCGGGATCCCATCTACCGTCTGGGGGAGGTGGTGAGCACATTCGCTCCGGAGGGCTTCGGGCTTTCGCCCGAGGAAGCGGAAAGGATTACTGACGACCTTATCGGCAGGGCGCTGGATAGGCTCTTCGACTCAGACAGGGGAAGTCTCCTCACCGAGATAGTCATATCCGCCGGGAATGAGTTCTCGCTCTCCTTCGACGAGCTACTTAAGCGACTCCACCACGGTGAAGTTCACCGGACAGTACGCCCGGGCAAAGGGAAGGAGCATCAGGGGGAAGAAGGCGCCCTTCATAACCTACGGCTACTCGAAGGACAAGCGTCCCGACCTCAAGCAACTGTTGTTCATCCTCACCTCCACGAGCGACGGCGCCGTTCCCGTGCAGTTCCGCTGCGAGGCGGGAAACGAAAACGACTCGCGCACCCACGAGGAGACCTGGGACGCGCTATGCCGTGCCACCGGCAGGAACGACTTCCTGTACGTCGCGGACGGAAAGCTCTGCAACGAAGACGCCATGGGTTACATAGACCGACGCAAAGGCCGATTCGTCACCGTTCTTCCAAGGACCCGGATTGAGGACAGGCTGTTCCGCGAGTGGGTCCAGGGCCACGAGCCTGACTGGGAGAAGGTGTGGGACAGGGAGAACCCGCGCCAGAAGGGTGGTCCCAGGGACAGGTGGTTCGTCTGGAGGGACAGGCTCCCCTCGGCGGAAGGATGGCCGGTCATCTGGGTGTTCAGCTCTCTTCTGGCCTTGAGGACATCTGAGTTCCGGCGCCAGAGGATCGCGCGCGCGGAGCAGGAGCTCTCCGATCTAGCCGGAGGGCAGATGGGACCCAGGCCCCGGAAGCGCTCACGCTACGAGATGCAAAGGCAGATCGACGAGATTCTTGAGAGGCTGCATGTAGTACGCTACATCGAGGTATCCCTCAAAACCGCCTACGAGCACTCGTTCAAGCAGGAGAGACCCGGAAGGCCGGGGCCGGATACCAAGTACGTGCGCAAGACCAGGAAGCGCTGGAAGATACAATGGAGGGTAAACAAGGACAAGGTGGCCTACGACCAGAAGAGCGACGGCATGTATCCACTTCTCACAAACGACCGCTCGCTCACCCCAAGGCAAGTCCTTGAGGCCCACAAACGCCAGCCCACAATCGAGAAGCTCCTCTCCCAGGTCAAGACCGTCCTCGAGATAGCACCGGTGTTCCTCAAGAACGAGGGAAGGGTGGAGGCCCTTTTCTTCCTGTACTTCGTATCACTTCTCGTGCAGGCATTGATCGAGAGGGAGATGCGAGGTGCCATGGAGAGGAGGGAGATCACCGACATCCCCCTCTACCCCGAGGAGCGGGCCAACAGGCGGCCGACCGCGGAGCAGATACTGAAGCTGTTCAGCTTGGTCGAGCGGCACACTCTTATCGAGAATGGCAACGATGTTCATCTCTTCGAGCCCGAGCTCACCGATCTACAGAAACAGGTTCTCGGTCTTCTCGGCATTCCGGAAACCGCATATCGCAGGGGATTGTAAGTGCAGTGGAAATTAGCGAGAAAACCGCGATGAGATGTGCGGAATGGGAGGAATAACGGCTTTCCCCGAGCTGTTCCGGGTTTTCTACGGGCGCAGGAATGGATGACTAACAATTCAGTTGCCAGAGAATACAGAGAGTAAATACAGAGAATAGGAAGATTAGGGATCTCCCAAAATCGGGTACTGCCACAAAAACGTAGCGGCCAGCGATTGAAAGAAGAGGAGAGATCCTGGGCAACCCCCCCTCATTGATCTCCCTTGATCTGGTAGTATATACTCAAGGTAACTCTGGCGTTCCTGCAAAAAGCTCAAAAGCGACTGTTTCCTGACAAGGTGATTCAGTGGCTAATTTTCTTACGATTTTAAGACTACTGCTGGTTCCGTTTTTTGTCTTTTTTATGCTCTCAGAAGGAAAGAATTTCTCTCAGATTGCCCTGAGCCTTTTTCTTGTGGCGGCTCTAACGGATGTCATTGATGGCTATATTGCCCGCTCTTTTAACGGGATCACGGAGTTTGGCAAGAGGGCCGATCCTTTTGTGGACCGGATTCTGGTGGCCAGCGCCCTGATAACCATGGCTTACAGGGGGATGATACCTCTGTGGGGGCTTTTTTTGATCCTTTTTCGAGACCTGTATCTTACAGTGGGATTTCTCCTACTAAAAGAGAAAAACCGGAAAGAGTTATCCGTTACTACCGCAGGAAAGTTGACTACTTTCTGCATTATTACTTCTATTGTTGTTCTCTTGGCCGGAATAGAGCCTCTTGGCTTTTATATTTTCTACGCAGGATGTCTTATGTCTATCATTTCTGGTGTGCACTATACCATCAAAGCTTATAGAGTTATATTTGCCTAGAATATTGGCCTGTGAGGAGCAGCAATGAAAGCGGTGGTCATGGCCGGCGGCAAAGGCACCAGACTCAGACCTCTCACGGTCAACCTTCCGAAACCGATGGTACCAGTAGTGGGGAAGCCCGTGATGGAACACATTGTGGAGCTTCTGAAGAAACACGGCATTGTAGACATAGTGGTGACTCTCCAGTTCATGCCCGAAGTGATCAGAGGCTATTTTAGCGATGGGACTAGCCTGGAGATGAATATCAGCTACGCAGTTGAGGATTCTCCTCTCGGCACTGCCGGCAGTGTCAGAAATGTCCAAAGTTTTCTGGGAAAGGAAACCTTCCTGGTAATTAGCGGCGATGCTCTTACAGATATAAATCTGACTGATCTTATTGATTTTCATAAGAGAAAGGGAGCTTTAGCTACCGTCTGTTTGAAAAGCGTAGAGAACCCCCTGGACTTTGGCCTGGTCATAACCAATGCTGAGGGGAGGATTGAAAGATTTCTGGAGAAGCCGGATTGGAGCCAGGTTTTCAGTGACACTATCAATACCGGCATCTATGTGCTGGAGCCGGAGATTTTTGATCATATAGAGTCCCAGCGGGAGGTGGATTTCGCCAGAAATGTCTTCCCCAGACTCCTGAAGCAGGGCCAGAATCTTTACGGATACACAGCTGATGGCTATTGGTGCGATATTGGGAATTTGGAACACTACCGCCAGGCACACCGGGATGTTCTCGATGGCAAAGTCGATGTCTGCATTCCTGGCGCTAAGATGCGTAGAGACATCTGGGTCGGTGAGAACGGGGAGATAGCCAGGAATGTGGACATTTTCGGCCCTGTATTCATCGGCAACCACTCCAAGATCAAAGCAGGGGCCAGGCTGGGGGAGTACACTGTTATTGGGGACAATGTAGTAGTGGGAGATAGTTCTGTAATAGATAGAACTATTATCTGGGACAACACTTTCATAGGAGATATGGCCAACATAAGGGGAGCTATCATCGGCAAGAATTGCGATATTAGGAACATGGTTATCATCGAGGAAGGAGTAGCTATCGGTGATGACTGTAAGGTCAGAGAAAGAGCCATTATAAAGCACGACGTGAGGGTATATCCTTCCAAGATCATCGACATGGGTGCGTTCATAAAGCGCAGCATCATATGGGAATCCAGGGGCACACGCACGCTCTTCAGGAAGGAAGGGGTAAGAGGGCTTCTTAATATCGACATTACTCCTGAAGTTGCCACTAAGCTGGCCATGGCCTACGGAACCACTTTGCCGCCCAACTCCAAGGTTACTACCAGCAGGGACGCCAGCCGGGCCTCCCGGATGATCAAGAGAGCCATGATATCCGGCCTTCTTTCTACAGGAGTGCATATCCAGGATCTGCGAGTAGCTCCCCCAGCAGTCAACCGCTTTAATGTGCATACCGGAAGAGCGGAAGGAGGAGTTCATGCCAGAGCCTGGCCCTCTGATCCCAATATTGTCCAGATCAACTTCTTCAATTCTAATGGCATAGACATAGACATGAACCAACAACGGGAGATCGAGAAGTTCTATCATATAGAAGAGTTCAGGAGGGCGTTCTATGATGAGGTGGGGGAGATAGTCTTTCCGGCACGCACCGTGGAATACTATCGCAATGCTCTTCTAAGTGCCATAGACCTCAACGTTATCCAACAGACCCGATTGAAAGTCATCCTTGACTATGCCTACGGCAGCGCTTCTCTAATTCTTCCTTCTATCCTGGGCAGATTGAGAACCGACGTGGTCTCCATCAATGCCTATACCGATGAGGACATTGCTATGGTCACGGAGGAACTGAATGTCTCTTTGGACAGGCTTTCTTCCATGGTTAATGCCTTTAAGGCTGACTTGGGAGTTATGATTGATAGCGCTTCAGAAAAAATCTATTTGGTGGATGAGAACGGAGATGTAGTTCCCCCTCCCAGGATGCTTCTCCTTTTGATTAAGCTCATGGGCCAGAGAGGAAGGGGAGGTAAGATCATCGTCCCGCTGACCGCCACTTCCAGGGCTGAGGAGTTAGCGGAAAGCTATGACTGTGAGATAGTCAGAACCAAGGCCAGCTCTAGCGCCATAATGGAAGCCAGTATGGCCGAGGGGGCCATCTTTGCCGGAGATCTTTACGGGAGCTATATCTTTCCCAAATTTCTTCCCGCCTACGATGCGGTTATGGCTTTCTGTAAAATTTTGGAACTTCTCTCTCTTAAGGGAGAACCCATTTCCCATTTGCTGCATTCTCTCCCTGAATTCAACGTGGATAAGGAGACCGTCTCCTGTAGTTGGGAGATGATGGGAGTGGTCATGCGCAAGATCGCCGAGGAGTGCAAACACCATAACCAGCCAGTGGAGTTGATTGACGGTGTTAAGATTTTTGAGAAGGACGGCTGGGTTCTTATCCTGCCAGATGCGGAAGAACCGGTCTTCCATCTTTTTTGTGAGAGCAGAGATAGCAAAAATACCAGATTCTATCTGGATAAATACGCGAGCCTGATCAGAAGCATAGTTGCCTGAGAGAGGAGAAAGTGCTTT
>NZ_BLRZ01000097.1 GCF_013281975.1 Candidatus Hakubella thermalkaliphila
CTTTCAGAAAATAATTGCCTTCATCTTGATAAATCAAAGCGTGTTCCCGTGATATGTGTTTTGCCTCCGCTAAGTGGGAGAGGTCGAGATCTGGGTGGATATCCCGACTCGTACTCGGGCGGCCGATAAGGAATTTGTCCCCCTCGACATCTATTTCTCCCAACTTCTCGCGTTCGTACCAGAGTTCAAGCGTAGGAAAGGAGAGAGTCCCCTTTATCTCAATACATGGTTGTGCTTCCTCGCGGCGAGTCGGTTCCTGCGGCTGAACCGGGGCAGGTGGCGGTCTTACGATCGGTCTTAAAATCGTAGGCTCTTCTTGAATTCCGGCACTGGTAGGCGTAGACCTTCGCTTACCTGTATCAGCGGTCATCTCTACTTCCATGAGGCATTGCTTGCAGTAATACACCCCCCGGTCAGGGCTGAACTCAACTTGGTCATCACTGAGTTCTTTGTTGTAATTCTGGCACCACTGTGTACGACAAAACTTGGCCATCTCTAGAACTTCCCAAACGGCGTCTTCCGTTTCACTGGCGGAGTTTCTTCGACTCTCTCCGCTGGCTTCTCGGTGATAATACCAGCAACACTGCTGGTTGACCGGCTAACAGAGCGAGCAGCCTTGACTATGACCTCATTGATTTCTCCCCACTGTTTGAGCTGCTGCAGCAGTTGCTCGTATTCTTGTAGTTTCTCTGTCCATCCATGATTCTTGGAGTCTTCAATCAACCAGTTTAGCACACTGAAGACACGTTTATTATCTTTTCGGCGTTGAGCTTCGCCGAGTTCAAAGACGTACTTGCTATGCTTTAGCTCGTCGACTAGCCCCAATATTTGGAAGTCATGTGAGCCCTTAGCTTCCAGCTGATCCTGCGTGACTTTGACAGAGATAGACCGTGATTCCTGCTGAGGTTGTCCCCTAAGTACCGAATAAGAAAGTTGTACTTCAACTAAATTGGTCTCTCCTGTCTGGCTACCAGAGATACTTGGGCTCAGTTCGAGGGCAAAGATTTGACCTTTGTCCATCTCTAGTTGCCCAACAGTTACATTGACCTGTCGTCCGCTTGCACTTATCGGGACGCGTGAATAGCACCTTATTGATTCCAGTCTATCGGTATTAACCTTATATACACCATGGTAAAGGCTCCCAACCTTAACCTTCTGAGGAAAATCAAAGGTCAACTTCACATTGATTATACCCACCTTACGCATTCCCGAGAAAATAAGCTTTAGCGCATTGTGGACGTCTGCCATGGTTAATGCGTAAGTTTGTGAACCTCCACTTGGTTCAACCAGTTCTGTAATAAAGTCGATATGGTAATTTGTCCCATAGCCTAGGGTATCGATGACAATGCCCTGTTCCGCCATCTTAGTGGCAAGACGACAGCAATCCGTCTCGCCGCGACCGACTGTAATCTCACCGTCTGTAAGTAATATCACTGTCTGAACGGGGTTGAGACTCATTTCACTTGTTTGCAAGTTAGCATATGCCTGCTCTAAAGCACCATAAACGTTGGTACCCCCGTGGAACCTACAGCGAAGCTGATCTATGGCATTTAGGATTCGGTGTCTTTCTTCCCCTGAAGCTCCTGTTATCATTGGCGCAACATGGTCATCAAAAGCAATCAAAGAAAAGCGGTCATTACTTCGGATTTGGCCAGCTATTTCTCTTAGGCCCTCAATAGCTCGATCCAGCTTAGTAACTGAAGATTGCGGATTTTCTGGATCGTCCATCGAGCCAGAACAGTCGATCGTTAAAGCCAAGGAGAAATTACCTTCTTGATATTGCCTGGTAGGACCTTTATGGATTGGTTTCAATCCCACAAGTGCGATTGCGTTGTTATCGTCAGGGGTTACGAACTGACGGCTTGCTTTGGCTGTAAACTCGATACCTGTTTGCTGCTGCATGTCCGGACTCCCTCCATACAATTGTTCATTCTTCGGCTTTGGCTACAATGCAACTGATGTTGTCATAGCCGCCATGTTCATTAGCAACAGCTATTACCTGATAAGCAACCTCCTGGGGGCTTCCCGAAGTTTTGACTATCTTAAGTAACTCGTTCTCAAAGCACCGCTCCTCATTATTACAGTCAAAAGCTCCATCGGAAAGCAACACCAAGGCTTCACCTGGTCGCAAATCATGACATGACAGGTGGATATCCAGAGGAACAGGTTCCAAACCATGGGAGCCCATTCTTGCTAGCCCGACAACTTGGGTTAATTCCGAACTGGAGAGCGCCGCGGCTTGAGCGATAGGCAGATTACCGTCAAGAATTGCCTGAGCAATTGGCGTATCGTCTTGAGTAAGCTGAGCAACGCAGTTGCCAAAAACCAGATAAGCGCGTACGTTCCCAACATTAGCTATGACAGCTCGCCGGTTGGCAATGGCAGCGACGCAAGCCGCAGTCGACATTGCATAAAGCGATGCTAAAGCTCGTGGGTTTTTTTCTACGTATGAGGCTACTCTCGAAACGATGTCTTCGTTGGCGTTGTTGAAGATCCTCTTCAGGTCATCTGAGATCTTGGGAATTTCTTGTGGCTTTCCCACGTAGGCTTGCCATAAACCGTGTAGCCGACGCATGAGAATGTCAGCGGCCTCTCTTCCTGTACCAAAATCGCTTCGAGTAACGCCGTCTGCTATTGCCATGAAGTAAAGGTTTTGGGATGGGTCGCAATCCCAAAACAGACAATCCTCATTGTCTTGGGATTGATACCCTCGATTACGTCCCTTGTGGACGCCAACATTGTAGTCAGCGCCTACGTCTATCGTGCTCACCAAAGCGGTGGGGTTATTCGATTCCCTCTTAAGTATCTCGTTAAGCAATGAGGCGAATTCAGAGGCGTTGGTAAGGCGTCCAGAAAGCGAAGGCCAGATTGCTCTTTTGACTAGATAGTCGATGCCTACCGGATGAGGGATATATAGGTTCTTGAGGATACGCTGGATAGCTCTATCGCCCGAGGGGAACCTACCCAGATAGAAGAAGAAGACAAGAGCACCGAGAAAGAAGACGTCACTGCTAGGGGTGAATTCGCGCCGACTGATTTCAGGCGCAGATAGACCTTCAAAGTAAGGGAAAGCAAGACTCCGATCTACCGGGTAGGGAATAAACTTTATAGTCTTTGCCAAAGGATCCACAAGAATAGAGTCAGGACTAAGCATCAAGGCCCTGTTTTGGTTATGAAGAGGTGCCAAGATGGTCGCAGCTTGCTGCAAATAAGTGAGGAGGTCAGACTCGCTCAACTCACCCTTGACAAGCAATTTGGTAAAGGAGACGTAGCCTTGAGCGGGCCAAGATACCTCAATACGCTGGGGTGACAAAATCCCGAAACTGGGAATAGTTAAGAAGCGACTGATTGTTTGTGTGGTCGGCTCTTTTACTGATTCACCGCCTGATTGTGCCTCAGCAAGAGCGGCTGTCGTCGCCGTAAGTAGCGAGAGCCCTGTGACCAGCTCTGGCTTATTTACGAGAGAAAGCTGAGGGTGAATGAAGAGGATGGCCCCTTCTCTCCTGTCAGCGGGAAGTGGTACTAAAACAAAGGGAGCTTCAGGGATATTTTGCTGCTGGTAATCAGGAAAAAGCTCCTTGAGGCTCTGACCATAAGCGAGCTTGTCTCGAGTCACGATGGGTGCTAAAGCCCTGCACCAGTTTTCGTTGGATGTCCACGAAAGTGGAGCATCTGGCCCGTCATCACCACTGGTAATCAACGCACCCCTTTCTACAGCTGGACTATGGAGATAAAGAATTACTACTCTTGCGGAGGCAAAAGCTTGGAGGCTGCGGACGATAAGAGTCAGCACTGTCTTCCCCCACTCGCTCGACACTTGATTGAAGTTCGTCTCGGTGAAATTCTGCAATGCCTCCATGATCTCTCGGCTTTGCCTTTGAACGGCGCGAGTGTCGACTATCAGCCCCCACCACCTACCCAACAACCTCAAGGTTAACATGCTAAGAGAGGGTACGTCGTTCGGCTGGCGCCACCAGAGAGCAACACCACCCATGGTCCTTGGCTCATAGGCGTTAGCACTCAGGACCGGAACAAGAAGAATGTTTGGTCGGTCGCTGCTTCTGTCCGATTGGAGTTCATTAGGTCGAACCAAACGTGGTTGCCCATCGGAAAGCGCTTCAGCTAGTGTAGTTGCATCAGCTTGTCGCAATGGTGAGTCAACAGGAGTAAGTTCTAGATTAATAAAGCCGACTTTGCGAGAGGGTTCGTCGAACCAATAACACGCATCGTCAGACCGGAAGACCTCAGAAGCAGCTTTGGCAACATGTTCAAGAATTTCTTGGGCTATACTGCTAGCTGCTTGCTCTGAGGATTCCAAAAGCTGCTCAATTAATTGATGTTTGTGAGTCACTCTAAGTAGTGACCGATACCGCAGCCAGACCCATACACATACTGCTGAGGCCACGAATGCTATAACAACAACCACTGTTATGAAGAGTGTATTCTCAACCACTTTGCTCCTTTAAGCCGTACACACAACTCCACCCCACTGTCTACACGTCTTTTCGTAACTCTTCTAGAAAAGCTTGACTGTCGGTGTTGCTCTCAGCTTGCTTGTAATAGAACTCTATTTCTCCTTTTCTATCGGATTCCTCAATGGTATAGTCACGAAAGGCTTTCATTAAATGGTCGGACGTCATGTAGTTTGCATTTCGGTCATTAAAAGCAATTCTCCTAGCTCTAATAACGAGGAGTTCAAGTTCTGCACCACTATACCCCCTAGTCATTTGAGTTAGCTCATCGAGAACCTTTTCCAGTGCTGCATCATTCATTCCTAGAGGTGGCGTATTACGTCCCTTAAGTAATCGCCCCTGATTATCTCTGTCGATACCAAGATGGATTTCCAGAATGCGCCTACGCGCTTTTTCTCCGGGGTAAAGAAGGGGAATCTTGTAATCAAATCTTCCTGCACGCTTCAAGGCCGGATCCAAATCCTCGATTCGATTCGTAGTTCCAACTATGATGCTCTTGCGGTTCTGATCTCCGAGCCATTCCAGTAACTGGTTCAATGCTCTTCGGGTTTCTTCGCTAGCCCCGTCTGCCGCCGTTCCCCGCCTTTGCCCAAATTTATCCATCTCGTCAACGAAAACAATCGCTGGCGAGTGCTGCTCAGATAACCGGATAGCTTCACTGAATCGCCTACCTGTCTCACCTAGATACATACCATAAAGGTTTTCCGTTTTCAGATTGATAAACGGAAGATTAGCCTCCTTAGCCAAGGCTCTAGCGAAGAGAGTCTTCCCAGTCCCTGGAGGACCAAAGAGGATTACGCCTCGAGGTAGGGGAACACCAAATTTTTGCGCTCGAGCCGGGTCCTTTATACAATTGATGATATTCTCGGTGACAAACTTCTTAACGGCCTCATAGCCTCCTATTCTTTCAAAGCCCCATTCAGGCTCGACTATTTCGACAAGCTCAGATCTCTGAATGAATTCTGTCTTCAGCTGTTTAATTCTCTTAATATCGAAGGTGCCAGTCGCGTGGTAGGATTCAAGCAGGATGCCCTCAAGCTGGTAAAGAGTGAGGCCTCTGGTTGCTATGACGAGTGTTTCGATAGGGTATGTTAGCTTCACCCCGCACTCAGCACTCAAACGGTCAATGAGTTGTAGTCTCTCCTTGTCACTGGGAGGTGGCACCTTCTGGAAAACACATAAGTTAAGTGTAGCCTCATCCAAAACTAAGGACGCGTCCTCACTTATGAGAAATACGCAGGAACCACTAGCGAGTATCTCACTATCAAGCGCCCACGATTGCAAGCAGGCCCAAAGCGTTCGCTGCCGTTCATCCGGCAGTTGACCCGAACGCAGTATGTCCAAGTTTAGGAGCAAGAAGAGAGTCTTGTTGCGCTTGAGTTTGCCATCCATATGCGTCAATGCTGCGTCGACGCTTGCAATAGGGTAGGCTTGACTTGGATCCCATTCTTTGGTTTTACTCTCAGTTACTGGGATTCTTCTACCCCTTACCTCTGTTTCTAATCCTTTCCAAGGATCAAAGGAGTAGACTTCGACACGCTTATAATCCTCGTGACTGGCAAGATATTGCCTCAATTGCTTGAGTCGTACCGGGTCGTTGCTCTCAAAACAGATTACAGACGAGTAATTGCTCTGCCGCTTCTCTAGAGCCGAATTTATCCAGCTAGTGTCAAGTTCCATATATCTCACTCCCAAGAGAGCCAATCTTCTTCGAGCCTGCGATAGGCTTGTCATTATCTAGCCAGGATATGGCTACCCACATGGAGATTCAAACTCAACCTTTACAGAGACACCGAGAGCTTCTAGTCTTGCCATCAAGTCAGGAAGCACATCTTCGCTATTTCGAGCATATACCACTATCCGGTCAGGCAAGACGATTGCGTCCAAGTATCTCAATCCTATCAGTGGTTGGCTATCTATAGATGTGGAACGCAAACTTCGTTCTTGTGTCACGTTTATCCCTGTCTCCTGTGCTTGATTTCCTCCACGAGCGGCTCTGAGAATCTCTCAGGCTTCATTCTTTCTGCCTGAACCTCCATCTGGAGACCCATTTCCTCAAGAATTTGCCGTAGCTTTGCCTCATCTTGGAGACAACTGTCGCCCGCGTATCCTGAAAAATCGACCTTCACAATTCCTTTGTCATCGATCTCAATCCTAATGCTCCTAGCCATTTATTTTACCCCCGTTACGACAATAACTCTACGCCCAGGAGCCACTTGCCTATCCTCCACTTGGACGGTGAAACCAAGCTCTCTTTGGGCGCGCATCCACGCAATAACCAAATAATTCTGGGTTACGTCGTTACAAATGCTTTGTGCTGCCTCCCTGCCACCAATGGCATCATAGTGAAAGTTTAGCCTTCCATCCCCACGCAAACTTATACCCACCCCGAGTGGAAAACTTGGCGCTAATACTGACATCAGGCAGGTTCTTTTTCTCCCCGCATTGTCAGAATAGGTCTGACCTACTGAACCACCTCTGTCCTTCGCCGCCTTTTCTACCGCCAGCTGCAGTATTTCTAGACAGGGGTTGCCCTTTATATTGGCGGTCTTAGAGACAACTTCAGTCTTAGGCTTGGGAACGATTATTTCTGTTTTATAACGCGCTTCCTTACTCATGGGGACACCTCCTTGCTATTTAGTCGAGAACAATTTTGGTTTCCAATGCCCCTTCATAGGTATCTTCAGCCATGCTAATGCTATTCTGCACCAAATTTAACTGCCGCTGCAAATCGCGATTCTGATCTCTCAGTTCCTCAATTTGTGCGCTATTTGACTCAAGCTGTGTGTTTGGTTCACCTACCTTTCTGGTAATCTCTTCTTGTCGTATCAAGCAACCTTGTAAAGCACTACTAAGGGGTTGCCGAAAAATAAAGTTTACTTTTCACCCTTTATTGCTTGCTTTGGAGT
>NZ_BLRZ01000098.1 GCF_013281975.1 Candidatus Hakubella thermalkaliphila
GCCCAAGGCTTTCACATCTGACTTGAAAAAACCGCCTACGCGCTCTTTACGCCCAATAAATCCGAACAACGCTTGCCCCCTCCGTCTTACCGCGGCTGCTGGCACGGAGTTAGCCGGGGCTTCCTTGCCGAGTACCGTCAGCCCAAAGGACCTTCTTCCTCGGCCGACAGAAGTTTACAACCCGAAGGCCTTCTTCCTTCACGCGGCGTCGCTGCGTCAGGCTTTCGCCCATTGCGCAAGATTCCCCACTGCTGCCTCCCGTAGGAGTCTGGGCCGTGTCTCAGTCCCAGTGTGGCCGGACACCCTCTCGGGCCGGCTACCCATCATAGCCTTGGTAGGCCATTACCCTACCAACTAGCTAATGGGACGCGGACTCATCCAGAAGCGAAAGGCTTTGAGGGCCCAACTTTTCTTTCCCCCCCATGCGAAGGAGAAAGATTATCCGGTATTGTCCTTCCTTTCGGAAGGTTATCCCGGTCTTCTGGGTAGATTACCCACGCGTTACTCACCCGTTCGCCGCTATCCAAAAAGCAAGCTTCTTGGACCGCTCGACTTGCATGTGTTAAGCACGCCGCCAGCGTTCGTTCTGAGCCAGGATCAAACTCTCCATGAAAAATGTCAAGACTTCTCAGCCTTTTACTTCTGCAGTAGAGTTTTCACCATCAAATACAAACCGGTAATGAATTACCGGGAGCTGGCTTCAGACACACTATTTAGTTTTCAAAGAACAACTCTCCCCAACTGTGAGTAGAATATCATCTAGCCTGCTCACTGTCAAGCCCTCTGGGCTAGATTCTTATCTGAGGCAACACGGCCCACAATAAAATTGCCACCATCTGGTGGCAACAAAACTCCCGATTTTAAGCTCGCTTGTCACTCTTCGACTTCCTATCGAGCTTTGTTGCCCTCCTTATATTCAGTTGTCATCTGTATATCTTCCCGATGCTGTAACAACAATTCTCCTTGCCCTTGCAGCACCCACTGGAACAATTTGAATTATAGTCGCTCTATCACTATATGTCAAGAGGCATACCTCTTTTGTTCAACCAGGCCCTTAAGAGGAACATTGTGCCACCCGCGCAAATTGGGAGGAGAGATAACCACCCCAGTCCTGACGTTGAGAGGTCCTGGTGCACCGATACCTATACCCATCACATCCTCCCGCTCAAGATCAGATCTACTCATAATCTTCTGAATGACTTCGATTATACGCCCTACTACAGCCGAGGGACCTTCCGCGGCATTGGTCAGTACCTGGAGGCGGTCCAGGATCTCCCCTTCCTGGTTAAGTAGCCCAGCGGCAATTTTGGTGCCCCCCAGGTCTACGCCGATCAAATTCTTTGGCAAATATCTCAGATCAATCGGACAAACCTCCGCTTACCCACCTGAAGAATAGATCTCTTTAATTGATCCTGGTTCAGCTCCAGCTCTACATCGGCAACAGTCTCGCCATTAATTTTTACGCCACCCTGTTCGACCAGTCTTCTGGCCTCACTGTTAGTATTAGCAAGACCAGCCTTTCTGAGTAATTGGACAATCCAGATTTTTCCGTCCGAAAGATCTATGACAGAAGAAAGAAAAAGCTCCGGAATATGGGAAGGGAGCTCATGATCTCTGAAAATCTGGTTGAACTCCCTCTCTGCTTCCCGGGCTTTCTCCTCAGAGTAGAAACGTTGGACTATCTTCCGGGACAACATCCTTTTTACATCCCCTGGGTTCAGAGAACCTTCATCCATTCCCTTCTTAAGGCGAAGAATCTCCTGGGGATCCAAATCTGTGGTTAGCTCCAGATAGTCGATGATGACACTGTCCGGAATAGACATCACTTTTCCGAAGATCTCCTGGGGCTCCTCACTGACACCGATATAGTTACCCAGACTTTTGCTCATTTTGTTAACTCCATCGGTACCCACAAGGAGGGGCATGGTCAGGATTATCTGGGGTTCCTGCCCATACTCACGTTGGAGATCCCGGCCCACCAGCAGGTTAAATTTCTGCTCTGTGCCTCCCAGCTCTACATCGGCCCCTATGGCTACCGAGTCGTAGGCTTGCATAATGGGATACAGAAACTCCAGAAGACTGATGGGTAGGCCGGACCTGAATCTCTTTTGAAAATCGTCCCTTTCCAGGAGTCTGGCCAGAGTAAATTTGGAGCTTAAAAGGATTATATCCTCCAGTTTCAGGGGCTCCAGCCACTGGCTGTTGAACAGGATCCTGGTCTTATCTTCATCCAGGATCTTGAAGACCTGTTCTACATAGGTCCGGGCATTTCTCTCAATTTCCTCTGGTTTAAGGAGTGGTCGCGCTTCAGATCTTCCAGAGGGATCACCGATCCTGGCTGTATAGTCACCGATAATAAGAATGGCCACATGGCCCAGATCCTGGAACTCTCTAAGTTTCTCCAGAACTACGCAATGACCCAAATGTATGTCTGGAGCTGTGGGATCCACACCCAATTTGATTTTCAGGGGACGATTGTATCTCAAGGAGCCAGCCAGTTTCTTGGCCAGTTCCTCCTCCGAAATCAGCTCCACGGCCCTGGACTTGATTACCTCTAACTGTCCCTTTATTTCTGCTTCCAACTCTCTCCCCTTCTGTGAGCTGGTTCCCCATATTAACATATCGAAGTTCCCAGGTCTATTGCTCGAAGGAATTGGAAGAGGAATCCAGATGGGACTGTCCAAACGAAGTTAGAGCCTGGCCTTCTTACGCCCAAATATCTTCAGAAGTTCGGGCAGAGGGTAAGTATTGATAAGGTCTTTTTTCTCCAACCAGCCTCTTCCAGCCGTGGCCACCCCAAAGCGGATGAGCTCCATATGCTGAGTACTGTGGGCATCCGTGCCCAGGGAGAAAATTATGCCGTAACGCCGGGCTCGAAAGATGTCGTCATCTTTAAGATCCAGACGATCGGGAAAGGAGTTTATTTCCAGGATGGTACCAGTCTCTGCCGCCTTCTCCAGCACCGTTTCCAGATCAAGCTGGTAAGGCTCTCTCTTGTTGATGATTCTTCCCGTGAGATGGCCGATGGTGGTGACGTAGGGGTTTTCCATGGCCCGGATTAGCCTTTGGGTCTGCTCCTCTCGGCTCCGGCCAAAACCTCCATGAATAGAGGCCACCGTAAAGTCAAACTGAGCCAGGATCTCTGGATCGTAGTCCACACTGCCATCCAGCCCTATATTGAGCTCGCTCCCCTTAAGAATGCGAATTCCTCCGAGCTTTTCATTAAGATAGTCAATCTCCTCAAATTGCCTCTTTAGATCCTTGACTGTAAGCCCCGAGGCCACCTTCAGATTAAGAGCATGATCAGTCAGGCCCACGTATTCATACCCCATCCTCTTAGCCTCCAGAGCCATTTCCTTGATGGAGTTGCCTCCATCAGTATAGGTGGAGTGGACGTGGAGATCTCCTCTCACTTCTTCCAGAGAGACGATCCTGGGTAGCTTACCCTCTTTGGCCATCTCCACCTCCCCCCGGGCCTCTCGAAGATAAGGGTGAACAAACTGCAGTCCCAGTCGTCCGTAGATCTCCTCTTCCGTAGCCGAGACCACCAGACGGTCACTGGCTCTCTCAAAGAGCCCGTACTCGTTCAACTTATAGCCCAGGGCTACGGCGATCTCCCGCACCTGGACGTTGTGCTCCTTGGAGCCGGTAAAATACATGAGAGCCGAGCCGTAACGGTCGCGCTCCACCACCCGCAGATCTATCTGGATGCCATCTGCCGTACGAATGCTACTCTTGGTATCTCCTCGGGCCAAAACTTCGTAAGCAGAGCTGAGGTTACAGAATTCGCCTATGACGTAGGGCCGCTCAGCGCTTCCAGCAAGAATGTCGATGTCTCCTATAGTATCCCTCATGCGGCGTAAGCTGCCTGCTGGGGAGATGAGCTCCAGGCCAGTTCTCCTCCTGAGCTCCTCCACAATGCGCCGGGAGATGCTATCAGCCCTGAAGATGGTCAATCTCTCTCTATGTCGGCGGTACTGTTCGATACCTCGCAGGATGTTCTGCTCCGTCTTTTCTCCAAAGCCAGGGAGATCCCGCAGTCCGTGATCCTTAATCAGTACTACCAGGTCTTCTATGGAGCGAACCCCTCTTGATTCAAAGAGAGCCTTGGCCCTCTTAGGCCCCAGGCCAGGAATCTCCAGGAGCTCCAGGAGGGTGGGAGGGAACTGGAGGAGGAGTTCGCGATGCTTCTGGCATTCCCTACCCTGTAGAATTTCCCAGATATTTTTGGCGATGGAGGAGCCGATGTTTTTGATCTGGCGAAGCTCCTCCTCCCCTTTGACCTCGCTGAGGTCGAAATCCAGCTTATCTACAGTATCGGCAGCCCGAGTATAGGCCAGGGTCTTAAAGTAAGTCTCCCCTTTTATTTCCAGAAGCTCGGCTATCTCCCGCAGGATTTTGGCTATATCTTGATTAGTAACGGTGATGCCGGTGGCCATGGGCATTTTTATCCCCCGCCTCCACTGCTAAAACCCTGCCAGCACTGTTTTTGGTTTCGGTCTACTTGCCGTAGATGTCTTCCCCATCTATTTCTGGCGGAACTGCAAAAACCAGATTTTGGGTCAATTTACCGTCCGATTTAGATTCGCAGGGGGGCCAAATACTGAAATTTGGCCCTTCTTGCAGGGACGCCATTTCTCCATTGACAAGTTTAAAAGATCCCTGTAGTTCTCCCACCTATTTTAGGCATCTCTATACAAAATAACATCTTTCTCTCAACTTGCGAAGATCTTCCTTTTTCTCCTCCACCCACCGGGTGGTTTCTTCAATCTGATAAGCTACCTGTTGCCTGGCAGTACCACCCACAATGTTCTTGGAGGCAATGCTTTTGGACAAAGAAACTACCTCATAGATATCCTGGTCAAAATGGCGATCAAACTGCTTGTAGATATCCATCCCTAATTCCTCAAAGGTGAGGGAGTTCTGAGAACAATAAAGAACCACCTTGCCCACAATATGATGGGCTTTCCGGAAGGGGACTCCCTTCTTCACCAGATAGTCAGCCATATCGGTAGCAGTCAGAAAACCCCTACTCGTGGAGGCAGCAATCCTGTCCTGGTTTATTTTCGTGCTCCGAAGAACATCCCCTACTAGAGGAAGGATTTCTTTAACCGTATCAGCAGTATCAAAAACGAGTTCCTTGTCTTCCTGCAGATCACGGTTATAGCTTAAAGGAAGACCTTTAAGAACTACCAAAAGGGAGCCGAGGTTACCTATAACCCTTCCGACCTTTCCCCTGACCAGTTCCCAGATATCGGGATTTTTCTTCTGAGGCATCATGCTGCTTCCAGTAGCATAGCGGTCAGAGAGCTCAATAAAGCCGAACTCGGAGGTACTCCACAGAATCATCTCCTCTGCCAGACGACTGAGATGGACCATCAGAATGGAGGCATTGCTCAGGAACTCCAAAGCGAAGTCTCGATCGCTTACGGCGTCCATACTGTTTCGGGTAATTCTGGAAAATTTGAGCTCTCGGGCCAACATCTCCCTGTCCACGGGATAGGATACACCAGCCAGAGCTCCGGAGCCCAAGGGCATGTGATCAGTATGTTCGAAATTAATCTCCAGCCTTTCATAGTCCCGGCGGAGCATCTCCCCATAGGCCATGAAGTGATGGGAGAGAAGAACCGGCTGGGCCCTCTGTAGATGAGTGTAACCAGGAAAGAGAAGATCCAGATTATGGTGGGCCAGAGACAGGACCACTTCTATGAGCTCCCCCAAGAAAGCCATAATTTTGGCCTGCTCATCTTTGAGGTACATCCTGAGGTCAAGGGCTACCTGGTCATTGCGGCTGCGGGCGGTATGTAGCTTGCCCCCAATTTCGCTGCCCACCTTCTCCACTACCCCTCTCTCTATGGCAGTGTGGATGTCCTCATCGCTCTCCAGATAGGAGAACTGATCATGGAACATCTCTTTCTCCACTTCCTCAAGAGCAGCCACAATCACCTCACCATCGCCCTCCGAAATTATGCCACAAGAAGCAAGCATTCTGACGTGGGCTATGCTGCCCAGGATGTCATAGCGATAAAGCCTCTTATCGAAGGACAAAGAGCTGGTGAAGGATAGAGCTCTCTTTTCTGTCTCCTGGGTGAATCTACTGCCCCAGAGCTTCTTCATCCGCTTCGTCTCCCTTCAGGGCCCAGGTTCGCATGGGCAGGCCATAAAGCTCGATAAATCCCCTGGCACTCTGGTGGGAGAAGAGATCACCCTTTCCATAAGTAGCCAGAGCGGGATCGTATAGAGAGTAATCAGATTTCCTGCCTACCACCACACACCTGCCACATTCTAGCTTGAGCCGAACTGTTCCATTGACTCTCTCCTGGGTAATAGAAATGAAACCGTCCAGGGCCTCCTTAAGAGGGGAAAACCACTTGCCGCTATAGATAAGATCGGCATAGAGGTAGTCAACGCCTCTTTTGTAGTCCAGAACATCCTTGGGCAGCACTAAAGATTCCAGATCGGCATGGGCAGTAATCAAAATGGTGGCCGCCGGGCACTCATAGATTTCCCGAGATTTTATACCCACTACCCGATCTTCCATCATGTCGATCCTCCCCACACCGTAGGTGCCGCCCAATTGGTTTAGTCGGCGAAGGATCTCTACCCTGGAGAGGGAGACCCCATCCAACTGTACCGGAATTCCCCGCTCAAAGACTACTTCCACATAGAGAGGGTCGGCGGGACACTCCTTGGGAGAGCAAGTCCATTCATAAACATCCTCACCAGGCGCATACCAGGGGTCTTCCAGGAGGCCACACTCAATGCTCCTCCCCCATAGATTTTCATCTACGCTATAGGGGGAGCTCTTGGTCACGGGAATATCCAGCCCGTGCCTCAGAGCGTATTCGATCTCTTCCTCCCGGCTCATCTTCCACTCCCGGGCGGGAGCAATAATATCCAGGTAAGGATCTAAAAGAGCCACCGAGACATCAAAGCGCACCTGATCGTTCCCCTTGGCAGTACAACCGTGGGCCACGGCTCTAGCCCCATACTCATGAGCATGAGCTACCAGAGCCTGAGCAATAAGAGGTCTGGCCAGAGCAGTAGATACCGGGTATTTCCCCTGATACAGGGCATTGGCTCTAAGAGCTGCCGCAATATACCCTTCTACAAATTCTTCCTTGAGATCTACCAACAACGCTTCTTTGGCCCCATTGGCTAAAGCTCTCTTCCTGATGACTTCCAGGTCCCCGGGCTGGCCCACATCAGCCACCAGAGCTACCACCTCGAAATTGCAGTTGTCCTGTAGCCATTTTATGGCCACCGAGGTATCTAATCCCCCTGAATAGGCTAAAACCACCAGATTCTTCATATCATCTCCCTTGAAAATAACCCAATTTTCATGCGACGTGGTGCGCCGCGGTGCATGG
>NZ_BLRZ01000099.1 GCF_013281975.1 Candidatus Hakubella thermalkaliphila
GATCTACTACAAAAGCCCTGAGTACTCCATCGGTTAGTCCATAGTATATTCCATAGACAGCAAAGAGAGTCCAGATGTGGAAAGGCTGGAAAGCGAAGGCAAAACCCAGATAGACCAGAGAGTAGACCAAAAAACCCATAATCACCACTCTTTTGCGGCCGATCCGGTCCGAAAGAGCACCCCCCAGGAAGGCCACTGAGGAATAAACTGTGTTGAACATGAACCATACAATGGGAATTAACACAGTGGCCACACCCACATTTTGAGCCCTCAGAATAAGAAAAGCATCGCTGGAGTTACCCAGAGTGAATAGTATGATGACCAGGAGAAGCATTTTGAACTTTCGTTCAAAGGATCTCAGGCTCAGTTTGGGAAGAGAAACATCTCCTGAGGCAACGGCCCTTTTCTCAGCCACAAAGAAAATGATCATAAGAAGGGCCAGAGAAGTGGGGATGAGCGCCAGAAGGAAGATGGGGCGGTAATTGTTATTGAACAAGGGCAGAAGGACAAAGGCTATCAGGGGACCAAAAACCGCTCCCAGGGTGTCCATGGCCCTATGAAAACCGAAGGATTTTCCTCTGGTGGCCACAGGAGTTGAATCGGCGATAAGAGCATCGCGGGGGGAGGTCCTTACCCCTTTGCCCAGACGATCCATGAAGCGGAGTCCCAAGACCTGCCATCCCGCAGTGGTAAGGGCCAGAAAAGGTTTGGCTATGGTAGATAGAAAGTAGCCCCAAAAGACCAGGGCCTTCCTTTTTCTCAAACGGTCGGACAGCCAGCCCGATGCGATCTTCATCAGGCTGGCCGTAGTCTCCGCCGTCCCCTCGATCAAGCCTATATAGGCTTTGCTAACTCCCAGGACCTGGGCCAGGAAAAGGGGCAAGAGAGGGTAGATCATCTCGCTACTCACATCCTGAAGAAAGCTGACCACACCCAGGACAAAGACGTTTTTCTTTATTCCGGGAAATGGGCCTTGAGCTGCGATTTCGGAAACTGGATCGTAGGGATTTTTCTTTCCTGGTTTATCTTTTTCCATCTTGTTTTCCATTCTCTGTTTTTTACTTTTGGTCTGTTCCTATCTCTAGCGTCCCTGCAAAAGGGCCGAATTTCAGTATCTGGTTCCATGCTGGAAATCTAAATCGGAAGGCAAATTGACCCAGAATCTAGTTTTTGCAGTTCCGCCACCTCTGTTTCTTCCGCTCTCTAATTACCGATCTCCGTTTGCTCCATAACTTCTTCCACCAGCTCGGAGATCTTTTTTCTTGATGCTTCCAGCACTTTAAGTCCCTTCTTGGTTATTTGATAATATCTTCTTCTTTTGCCCCCCACGACTGAATTTTCACTCCTGAGATAATTGTGTCTTTCCAGCGCGTGCAGAGTAGGGTAGATTGTCCCTGAACTTATGGAGTAGCCGTGTCTCCTCAGTTCTTTGATGATTTCGATGCCACAGACAGGAGCCTTGCTGGCATGGTACAGTATATGAATCTTAATAAAGCCCAAAAAGAAATCTCTGATCATAATATCGAATCTCGATATCGGAATTTGATATTATTGAACTCTTGCCATGGCATATTGTCAATAGTTGTTCTGGTGAATTGGGCGAAATTGACAAGAGGCAAATTAAAACAAGAATCTTTGGGGCTCTTTCCTTCAGGTAATTCGTACTGTAAAATAGACGGCATGCTGCAGGAGGAGCAATCTGGAGCGTACGGTGTACACAGAAATCAAGGATTGAAAACTGGTGCAAGAAACCGCGAGAGAAAGGAGATATAGCAAAAATGGCGGATCCCATAGCTTTCAACATTGGAGGCATCGCTATCAGGTGGTACGGGCTACTCATCTCCATCTCCATCATTCTGGGCATATTTATTGCCTACCGGCTGGCTAAATACAGGGGTGAAAATCCCGAGGAAGTACTAAACTTTGCCCCTCTTGGCCTCCTCCTGAGCCTTGTGGGAACCAGGCTGGTACATGTGCTGGTAAACTGGGGCCATTTTGTTCGGCACCCCCTGGAGATCATTGCTATATGGAGAGGGGGTTTTGCCATCCATGGAGTTATTCTGGGAGGAGTAGCGGCTCTGGTTATCTATGCTTACGTCAGGAAGCTTAACTTTTGGCGCTGGGCCGACATTCTTTCTCCCCCTCTGGTTCTGGGGCAGGCTATTGGAAGATGGGGCAACTTTTTTAACCAGGAGGCCTTTGGATATCCTACGGACCTCCCCTGGAAGATATTTATCGATCCCGCCCACAGGCCCCCTGGTTACGAGGAGTTTTCCTATTTTCATCCTACTTTTCTATACGAGTCCATTCTCAATTTCGTTCTTTTTCTGGTACTTATCTATCTTCACCGCTTGAGCCAGAGAGGGAAGAGGCTGCGAGATGGGACTATTTTCATCGTCTATGGTCTATCCTATGCCGTCTACCGCACAGTCATTGAGTTTCTCCGCGTCGACAGCGTTTTCGTAGAAGGTATCAGGGTTGTGCATCTTATAAATCTTGTGGGTATAGTAATTTTTGTGGCGCTATATTTGCTGGTGGTGGCCAGAAAGAGAGCTTAATGTGGGGTATTCTTTTCCAGCGGATTGTCATTCGGGGGCCGCACCCTCGAACGTGAAAAATGAGGAATCTGTTCTCTAAGTGCTCTAGCTCATAAATTCGGTGACGTATTTACTATCATTCATGCAGTAAGTACTAATGAGTGGTAACTTTGTTCAGAATATGTCATCGTATTTATGAAACTGTATACTAAGTAATTCCCCATGACGGCTTCGTCACCCTCGAACGATGAAAAAGGGAATCTATTTTCCAGGTAATTTGCCATGATGGGGCCATCACCCACGAACCATGATAACATGAAACCCTCATGCCACAGATGGCACAAAGGAACATGAAAAATAAGGCGCATTTTCAGAGGAAAGTGCTGACTATTTTCTATGTGATCTAAGAGGTGGTCAACTTACGGGGTTACCCCGAAATCATGCTCAATATCTCTGAATAACAGGGTTGTCGGAAATGTTATAATTCGCTTTAGAATTTGCTCGAGAATATCGACAAAAGAAGTTTCCGGGACATAATGATAATGTAATTCAAAATCATTTGACCTTAGCGTTACCTCTAAGATTAGGCACAGAGAGAAATGTACAGAGAGAAACAGATTTTTAAAGACTACATTTTAAACAATGAGCTCAAGTATACCGGACAGAGAGACCAGATTCTTGACTCCTTCCTTTCCATTGAAAAACATATCACCATAGAGGAGCTCTATAATCTGATCAAGAAGAAGAATCCTGAGATTAGTTATGCCACTGTCTATCGGACCATGAAGCTGCTTTCGGAATGTGGTATTGCTAAGGAGAGCAAGTTCCATGGAGGGATAACCAGGTACGAACACGCCTATGACCATGGACACCACGATCACCTGGTCTGTATTAAATGTGGGAGTATCAAAGAGTTTGAGAACGATCAGATAGAGGTAATTCAACGGAAGATAGCGGAGGAGAACAATTTCAAGGTGGAGGATCATAAGCTGGAGATATACGGCATCTGTAGTCGATGCCAGTAAGGGGGGTGAGGAGAAAAATCTTGGTAGAAACCAGGGAGATATTGAACGTCTCAAAGGGAACTAAGAGCGAAAGGCCCTTGATAGCGGGTCCTGTGAGAGCCGAGGTAGGGATAAAACATGCCTGATCAAAATGTTAGTCTAGCCGCAGCCTTTCTGGCCGGACTTCTCTCCTTTCTGTCTCCCTGCATACTTCCTCTGATACCTGCTTATATAAGCTACCTCTCCGGCGGGACCCTGGAGTTCTCTTCCAAGAACTCCCAAAGACTTTTCACCTTCATTAATAGCCTTCTCTTTGTCCTTGGCTTTTCCCTCATTTTCATCTTCTTAGGGGTCTCGGCATCTTTCTTGGGACAACTGATCAATAACTCCATGCCCTTTATCAGAAAAATCAGCGGACTGGTGGTCATAGCCTTCGGCCTTTACACTATGGGTCTCCTTAATATTAGATATCTCAGGTTCTTAGATTATGAGAAGAGATTTCAGTTGCCCCCTGGATGGAGACTGAAATACGTGGGCTCTTTTTTGCTGGGCTCCATCTTTACTTTCGGTTGGATTCCCTGTGTTGGCCTGGTTCTGGCGGGCATTTTAGTTCTGGCGGGCACTGCCGAAACTGTCTGGCAGGGTGGGTTTCTTCTGGCAACCTACTCCTTGGGCCTGGCCGTTCCTTTTCTTATCACCAGTCTCTTTATTGGCTATCTCAACCAGTATTTAAAGAGGGTAGCCAGGTACACCAAAATCTTAAAGCTGGCCTCCGGCGCTCTTCTGGTAGTTGTGGGAGTTCTTATCTATTCTAACCCTACAGCGATACTTAAGAATCTTGGTTCAATATGTAGGGCAATTTCTTTAATTGAACCACAATATATTGTATGTATTCAGGTAAATGACGTTGTAGGGCTAATTTCCTTTTGCGATTGGTCAGCTACTTATATAGCTTTTTCTACAGGCTGGGTATAACCTTCTAAATTTCCAGAGAGGCCACCTTCTTGGATCAGCCAGCCTACAACGCCCTTCTTGCACGGATCTTTCACCAGTCTAGCCACTCCCGGATGGAAGTGTGTCTGGTTACGTGGGCCCGTCCCTGGATCTCCTTTCGGATTTCCTCCACTGTGCCATATCTCTCGGCGAAGACATCGTAGGAATGGATACCCTCGTAGTTCTCCTGCTTGGCCAGAACAAAGGCGTCGCCAGGGAGGTTGGGATAGCGCTCCAGGACCATGCTGAGCATCTCCCGCACTGAGTCTTCAACGAAGCGAGGACGGGAATGGGCCTTCTCCACCACGTAGAGCTCATCAGGCCTCTTGAGAAGGTCATAGATCTCCGAGCTCATGGAAGCCTCTACAATCCCTACCAGGTCCTCGGCCCGGATTTTCCCGTCAGCTCCGATAAGCAGAGAGCCTTTACCTCTCTGGTTGTGGGAAGCCATAGGGATGAGACCCAGCACCTTTTCTGTCTCTTCCTCAGAGAAACCGTGGGCCAGGAGCCTCTCTCGGGAGTTGGTGCGCACCATCTCCTGGGCGCACGGGCAGGTGTTCATCCCCCAGGCCTCTACACCAATAAGCTTCTTAGTCTTCTCCTCAGTGCTCACGGCTATGCCAATCAGGTTGTAGATCTCCTGGGTACTCTGGTGAGAAACCGGGGTTTGCTTCTCCACTACACATTTAGCCCTGATGTTTACCTCGGACCTGACCGCTCTTTGCTTTTCC
The DNA here is from genome assembly GCF_013281975.1 of Candidatus Hakubella thermalkaliphila. Lineage (GTDB taxonomy): Bacteria > Actinomycetota > Humimicrobiia > Hakubellales > Hakubellaceae > Hakubella > Hakubella thermalkaliphila. The sequence goes on from NZ_BLRZ01000099.1 coordinate 5,266, forward strand.
AACACCCGTCGGGAGACCTTCTCAGCCAGGGACTCGATATCCAGGGCCTCCTGCCGTACTATTTCGTCCACTACTTCATTGACTACGTTGCTGAAGCGGGACATGTGTACTCCCATCTGCTTGGGGCTGAGATCAACGTAGAGTTCCATTTCCGAATAGAAGATGTTTTCTTTTCCCTTGTAGCGTATCCGGATAAACTTCTCTGCACCAGTGATGCCAACGCGACTCAAGCTGACGTGAACGCCGGGTATTGTTTGCTGGATATCGTTTTCCCACTCCACAGTTTCTCTCTACCCATTCCTGGGGGCAAAATTGGAATGAACTCATTATATCATCGTTAAGAACGATTCAAAAGCGAACGTTCTTTTGCCGCGGATAAGCTCTGTGTCCTGAAGGGGAAGTTCTGCTATCATCTTAGGCAACTGAGCCACCACTCTGGATGAGAAGGAGGAACAAATAGAGGCATGAGAACACTTCTGGTGGGTCTAAGTACCCGGGCCATGGCTGAATCTGCTCATCGAGGTAGCTACGACGTGGTTAGCGTGGACTACTTCGGTGACTACGATCAGAAGCTATTAGTGCCCAATTATTCTCTGTTACGTGACCTGGGAACAAATTTTCAAGTCTCTCTTCTTGGGGAAATAGCCTTCCAGATAGACTTTGATGCTCTGGCCTACACATCCAACCTGGAAAACTATCCTGAAATAGTGGAGAAATTGGCGGCCAAGGGGGCTATTCTGGGGAACAGTCCTTCTGTATTGCGCGAGATAAGGGATTGGGACAGACTTTCTTTCTTCCTGAGGGCGGAAGGGTTTAAAGTGCCTCGAACTCTAGAAGAGCCCCCCGGCTCATCCGGTCGCTGGGTGAAAAAGCCTTTGCACAGCGGAGGAGGACACAAGATATCTTTCTACCTCCATGGTGAAGAAGTGGCAGAGAACTTTGTGGTCCAGGAATATCTGGAGGGGATACCCTCTTCAGCTTCTTTTGTGGCCGATGGCCGCCGGGCTGTGGTGATTAGCCTGACAGAACAACTGATTGGAAGGGCAGAATTTGGCATTTCTCCCTTCCGATATTGTGGCAATATTCTGCCCCTTAGAATTGCAGGAAAGGACGAGGCCTACCTCAGGGAGATTCTGGAGCAGGTGCAGCAAATGGTCGACCGAATCACCTTCCATTTCGGACTGAAGGGGGTCAACGGGCTCGACTTCATTCTGAGGGATGGAGAAATCTATGCTCTGGAGATAAATCCTCGTTACTCAGCCTCCATGGAGCTGATAGAGATGGCTTACGGTATTAATATCTTCGACCTGCATGTGCGGGCCTGCCAGGGTGAACTACCCTCTTTCTCTCTCGAGGAAAGGTTTCCAGCCAGTCTTTTCTTCGGCAAAGCCATTCTCTTCGCCGAAAAGGATATCACGGTTGGCGATACTCGGGGGTGGGTGGCCAGGGGGATCAGGGATGTTCCCTTCCCGGGAGATAAGATAAAGAGAGGTCAACCCATCTGCACCCTTCTGGCCACTGCCAGAGGGCGAGAGGAATGCCTCTCCAAACTGGTGGCCCAAGCCCAGGAGCTAAAAAGAGTTCTGGTGTCCCTGCAAAAAGCCGAATTTCAGTATTTGGCCCCCATTCTGTCAATCTAAATCGGACGGCAAATTGACCCAAAATCTGACTTTCACAGTTCTGCCACTTCTTGCATAGGTAAAGGCGGGAAAGGCAGATGTGGACCTGCCCGGTGTTGAAAGGAGAATTTCTTTACCCCATAGGACTTACGCAGTTGGGGTAAAACTGTAGGTAGGGTTACCCAGATAAGCCCGTATTGCCTCCCTGATAATGGACACCTTTGCCTCATACCAACTATTTCCCGTTCGCAACTTGTGTATCCCCAAACGCAGAAA
>NZ_BLRZ01000100.1 GCF_013281975.1 Candidatus Hakubella thermalkaliphila
CTGGACACGGAACCGGGGGTAGATAAGCGCTCGGCCCAGGATATGGTCGCCGAAATCGGGGTAGAGATGGGTCAGTTTCCGTCCCATAAACATCTCTGTTCCTGGGCGGGTATTAGTCCTGGGAACAACGAAAGTGGGGGCAAGCGCCGCAATGGGCGAACCACCAAAGGCAACAAATGGCTGAAAGCGATCTTGGTGGAATGTGGGCATGCTGCCGGACGGACTAAGAACACCTATCTGGGATCGCAATATGCTCGTCTTGCCAGCCGCAAAGGGAAGAAGCGAGCAGCAGTCGCGGTGGGCCACAGCATTCTGGAAGGTGCCTATTTCATCATCCGAGACAAAGTGCCTCACCGCGAGTTGGGCGTCAACTACCTTAACGAAATCAACAAAAAGCATATCATCCGCCACCATGTCCGTCGGCTCGAAAACCTGGGACTCAAAGTCGATATTCAAGAACTACCTCTGATAGCATAACGGCCGCTACGGAGGTTATTTTCAAGGGAGGTACTTTCAGGGGATCAGGTCCAGGTAATTTTCCATGTTAATGCCACCACTGTTCTAGGCCAAAATATACATGTTGTTGGAAGCATCCCTGAATTAGGCAACTGGAATCCTACCAACTCATCTGAATCAATGATGAATCCAAACTATCCAAGATGGTTTTTACCAGTTAGCGTGCCCGCAGGCACGACATTCCAGTTCAAATTTATTAAGAAAGATGCTGTCGGAAATGTAATTTGGGAAAGTGGGAGTAATCGAATATTTACTTCTCCTTCCAGTTCAACTGCTACTATTGATACTCCTCTGTATAATTGGCAATAATTTTTGTTACCACAATACAGACGAGTTGTGTATGAGATTATATATACATTATGGGGGATGGGAATTGAGGTGGTCAATCCCCATCCGATTCAATTGAATTCGTAATGAATAAAAATGAGAGAGATGGTGGCTTTATATGAAATGTTATTCAGAAAAAGCTAGCATTTTATCCATATTGTTTATGGGGTTGGGGCAGTTGTACAACAGGCAGTTTGGCAAGGGCATTTTATTTGCAGCGGTGGAGATCCTATTTATAGTATACATGTTGCCGTTTGTATCAAGAGGTTTGTGGGGGCTTGTTACCTTGGGAGAAATCCCGCAAAGAATGGAGGCTGGGAAGATACTTCCCGGGGATCATTCCATATTTCTTATGATATATGGCATCATGTCGGTGCTTCTACTCCTTGTTTTTGCTGCTATCTATGTAATGAATTACTTTGATGCCCGGAGAGTGGGAGAACAGCGGGATAAAGGAAAGCCTGTTAAAAACATTATAAACTCCATTGCGACATTGTACGAGAAGGGATTTCCGTATTTAGTGCTCACTCCCGCTGGTATTTTCCTGCTTTTTCTGACTGTTTTGCCGTTGATATTCGGCATGTTGATTGCATTTACTAATTATTCGGGACCTCATAATGTACCCCCACGGGCTTTAGTGGACTGGGTGGGTTTTAAAATTTTTATGGAACTGTTCAGACTCCCCTTATTAAGAGAAACATTCTTTGGTGTAGCAGCATGGACGATCACTTGGGCATTGGCTGCAACTTTTACCACATTTTTTGAAGGACTAATTATGGCTGTGCTGATAAACCGACATGGTATAAAATTGAAGCGATTTTGGAGGACTATATACATTTTACCTTGGGCCATGCCCGGGTTCATATCGATCCTGATAATGCGTAATATGTTCAACGGACACTTTGGACCAATCAATCGATATCTAGAATTTATTGGATTACCTGCGGTTCCTTGGTTTGCTGAAACCGAATGGGCTAGAACAACTGCCATAATTGTGAATCTATGGCTTGGGTTTCCTTATTTCATGGCAATGATGTCGGGGGTTATATCAGGGATATCAAAAGATCTTTATGAAGCGGCTGATGTAGAAGGAGCGAGCTCAAGACAGCAGTTTTGGAAGATAACCGTGCCGTTGGTGCTATATATGACTGCACCACTTTTAATAATGGGTTTTGCCTTTAACTTCAACAATTTCAATATGATCTATTTGCTAACTAGTGGACTGCCCAGTAATGCTTCTTATTTTTTTGCAGGCGATACCGATATCTTCCTGTCGTGGATTTATAAACTAACGCTTGAGAGAAGCCAATTCCACCTAGCATCGGCGGTTTCAATAATAATCTTTATTTTTCTTGCAGGCATATCAATATACAACTTTAAAAATACTAGGGCTTTCAAAGAAGAGGGGCTGATACAATGATGGGAGCCAGAATGAAAAGCAGACTGACCCGGCTGTTCATATATACGATCCTTACAATAACTGCCATAGCATGCGTTTATCCTATCCTGTGGGTAATAATGGCGTCATTTAATCCTGGAACTTCATTGTTCAGCGCCACTCTGATTCCAGACCGATTGACCACCGCCCATTATTTCAACCTGTTTGTTGAGAGGGAATTTGGGCTATGGTACAGAAATACCCTCAACATCGCGTTCTGGACCATGATCCTCGCTGTTGCTCTTGTAATACCTACTGCCTATGCGTTGTCCCAGTTCCGCTTCAAAGGTCGCAGGCTATCGCTCATGAGCATGCTGGTGCTGCAGATGTTTCCATCGTTTATGTCCATGATAGCCATTTATTTGCTGCTCTTGCAATTGCGGCTTCTGGATACTCACATTGGATTGATTCTGGTATACGCAGGCGGCGCTATTCCATTCGGTTCATGGCTGGTGAAGGGTTATTTTGACGGAATACCCCGGTCTTTGGCTGAGGCTGCCAAGATTGATGGAGCCAGCAACGCAACGGTTTTTACAAAAATAATGCTGCCATTGTCATCGCCCATTATTACATTTGTCGCATTGTCAAATTTCATAGCCCCCTGGATGGACTTTATTCTTGCCCGACTGGTGCTCCGTTCATCTGGGAGAAAGACACTGGCCATCGGGCTTTTTGAGATGGTAACAGGCTATGCGCACACTGAATTTACTATGTTTGCCGCAGGGTCCGTCATGGTTGCCATACCCATAACCATACTCTTCATATTTCTGCAGCGGTATATAGTGCAGGGCTTGACTGAAGGCGCATCAAAAATTTAGAGCCACCCTGAAGTCGGTTCATGCCGAAGGACATTGTGCTGCAAAGGATAAGCTCACATAGAACTAGGAGGAGAGTAGTGGAAAACCTAATCTTTGGCGGCGGGGGGACCCCGTTTCACTCCGGTGGCAAAGAGGTACCCTCAGACCCCATCTTTGGAGGCTTAGATACTACCTCTGGAGCTCTCTCTTACTTAGGCGAGGCAAAGCAGGGTGTATCTCATCGGAATCATATCTATCCTCAAGACGCTCATCCTGGCCAGGAGACAGCACTTATGGTGAATGTTGGTGATTCAGTCCGTGCCGACCGCCTATTCGCCTATTACACGACTGATGGTACAGACCCCTGTGGTAGCCGGGGTAAAGCAATCCAGGGGTTCACCGTCTCTTTCACAAGGGAATCCAGTAAGTGGGACCCTCTGATTTGGGGCTACCGAGAAGAGTGGAAGGGCATCATCCCGCCACAAGCTGACGGAACGAAAGTTCGTTATATAATCGAAGCCTGGGATTCGCTAGGAGACAAAAGTTTCTTTGCCGACAATAATGCCTCAGACTCATTGCAGGCCACCCGCTTTTCTTATCTGGTCGACGATCTTGATGCACCCACATGGGCCCAAGATGCCATAATCTATCACCTTCTTATAGATCGTTTTTATCCTGGTGATGACATCCCTGGCTGGCTCAGACCTGGATCACCCTTGGGTTTCTACGGCGGAACATTACAGGGCATCATGGACAAGCTCCCTTACCTGGCTGATCTGGGAGTCACCTGCCTGTGGCTCTCCCCGATGTGGGAAAGTCCTTCTCATCATGGATATGACATTGTTGACTATACTGTGATAGCCCAGCGTTACGGAGGTAACAGGAAGTTTCAGCAGTTGGTAGAGGCGGCCCACTCCCTGGGCTTACGAATCATTCTTGACTTTGTGGCCAACCATAGCTCTGACCAGCACCCCTTTTTCCTGGCTGCCCAGACAGATCAAGAGAGCCCCTACTATCACTGGTATTGCTTTACCAGATGGCCAGAGGAATATAGAAGCTTCTTCGGCGTAAAGTGGTTGCCTCAGTGGAACCTGGACTACGAGCCCACACGTAAATACATCATCGATCAAGCTGTTTGGTGGGTGAAAGAGTACGGTATAGATGGATACCGGCTGGATTATGCCCTGGGGCCGTCTCATGACTTCTGGGTAGATTTCCGCCAGGCAGTCAAAGAAGTGAATCCGGAGACTCTTCTTATAGGAGAAGTAGTCCACGGGGCTGACGTCATCCGTAGTTACGAGGGACGCCTGGATGGCTGCCTGGATTTCCTTTTGGCCCAAAAGATACATCAGGTCTTTGCCTCCACCATCTTGGGAGTGGAGGCACTGGACAGTTTTCTGGAGCGCCAGGAGCGCCATTTTTCAAAACATTTCGTACTCCCTACTTTTTTGGACAATCATGATATGAATCGCTTTCTTTGGATGGCGAGAGGAGACAAGCGCCGGCTAAAGTTGGCAGCATTGTGCCAGTTTACGCTCCCGCAGCCCCCCATTATCTACTATGGTACTGAAGTAGGGCTCTCCCAGGAGAGAAATATGTGGACTTCGGATGGGTATGGGCATCACGAGTATGCCAGAATGCCTATGCTCTGGGGGGAAGCTCAGGACCAGGATCTTCTGGAGTACTATCGACATCTTTGTGCTATCCGCAGAGAGAATTCCGTGCTACGGAGCGGAAGGCGAATTACTCTGCATCTGGATGCAGTTACAAATACCTATGCTTATGCTTTGCAGGGGAGAGGACATGCTGATGGCGAAAAAGAAATTGTAGTCATCATCAATAGCAGTGAGGATGTAAGATCAATAACTGTCTCTCTTCTTCCTCCTGGGTTTCCAGAGAATACTGTGCTCCAGGATCTAATTGATGGCCAATCCTATAAAGTGAGGGAAAGCCACTTAAAGCTTACTTTGAATCCGCTCCAGGGAATAATCCTGACACGAGCAAAGGCATGAATATAGGACAGCGCAAGCTGGTTTGCCTTTCCTCATTGACAAGCGAACATATGTTTGCTAATATGAATCCGGTAACACACCTTGTTCGCCATTATGGGCATACTTAAGACTGTGATAAACTTGACACAGAACACGATATATAGTGATGGAAAAGGGATGGAGCACATGGATGGGTGCTAAAGAAAAAGTTCTTGAATATCTTAAGCAGCATCTCAACAAGTGGATTCACAATCAGGAACTCCGCAAAATTTCTATGGCAAACGATACCCGCGCATAATTAGAGCATTAAGGCAGGAAGGTTGGAAGATTGAAGTAAGAGGAGATGGATATAATCGACTCACTTCATTAGAGCAGAAGGATGCGCGCGGGGAAAGAAAGACAATAAGTCGGAAGATGCGATATGAGGTTTTCAACCGAGATAGTTTCAAGTGTAGAGCGTGTGGACGTGACGTGACTGACGGCACTAAACTTGAAGTAGATCACATAATCCCTATCGACTGGGGAGGCAAGACCGAGCTATCAAACCTTCAAGCATTATGCAGAGAATGTAATGCTGGTAAGAAAGCCTGGATGAGTGGACATCAACCAGAGAAGATGCAGAAAATTATGTCTAATCCTACAGTTGAATCACGAATTGAGGCTTTGTTTGATACTTTTCCGAATGAGGATATTCCCTCGGAGATGGTGCGGTTAGTTTCAAAAGGCGCTCTTGATTGGCAGAGAGCGTTACGAAGAATTCGCCAAAGAACCGGAAAGAAGATTTTGCCAATGGAAGGAAGAAATGGTTATCATTATTTCAAGAATTAGAGGAGTATTTCATGGAGTTAATCAATAAGATAATCTGCGGCGATGTCTTGGAAGTAATGAAGCAAATACCCGATGGTAGTGTTCACCTGGCTGTAACTTCGCCACCTTACAATGTCGGTATCGAGTATGATAATCATAATGATATGATGTCTTACGACGACTACCTTGCCTGGTTGATGAAAGTCTGGATTGAAACAAAACGTGTCTTGGTTCACGGTGGTCGATTCTGCCTCAATATTGCTCCTACAAGCATTAAGAATTTCAGACCTGTTCATTATGATTTTGCGGCTCAAATGCAGGAAATTGGGATGATAATGCGGACTGAGATTCTCTGGTATAAACAAACGATTCGTAGAAGGACCGCTTGGGGCAGCTGGAAGAGTCCTTCAAACCCACACATATTACCTTCTTGGGAGTATGTTTTGGTGTTTTCAAAGGGTAGCTGGCAACTGAAGGGCAATCCCGAGGATGCGGATATTACGGCAGCTGAGTTCGAGAAATTTTCAGACGGTTTTTGGTACATTCCACCTGAAACGCAAAGGAATGGGCACCCCGCCCCCTTTCCAGAGGAACTGATCCACCGGTTGATAAAATTCTATTCTTACAGGGGAAATGTTGTTTTGGACATGTTTGGAGGCACTGGCACTGTTGCTATAGTGTCGTACAAAACAGGCCGCAGATTCATCCACATAGATATATCTGAGGAATATTGTAGGACTGCATATCAACGGTTGTATAAAATAGAAAGCCAGATGGAACTATTTCCATCGGTTGTTGGCGAACCGACTGTAGAATATAAAAAAAGTTCAGATCTTTCCCGTCTATCCTGAAGTTCCCACACGTCTATTTTTTTGGGTCAGAATGGTTCTCTTCCCTTCGCACATTTGCAGTCGAGATATGGTAACCATGGGAGGCTGTCCGGAAACTAGGATTTAGGAATGAGAGGCGAACTCGGTGCATCACGT
>NZ_BLRZ01000101.1 GCF_013281975.1 Candidatus Hakubella thermalkaliphila
GTAGGGGTTTTTTGTTTTGCCTGGCTCAATTTAGGTTAAAAGTGCGGAAGTCGGGAAACTTGCCCGCTTAGGACTTATCCCCTCTATCAAAGTCGCTGGTCAGTGGAGGTTTTTATAAGTCTATATTTCCTTAATAAATAAAACTTCCTCTCCGAGCATATCAATGATTTTAACTGCAACTTTAGTTTTCTTCTTTGGTACTTCTACTTCGTATTTTCCTGAAACTAAATCATTTTTCTTTTCAGGTACATCTGAAAAAATAATGTGAAAAGTATTGCCATCGTAATTATTATCAATTAGGACACAATCAATGATAGACCTAGAATCTGGGATTTTTACTTTAAAGAGTTTATTGTCAATATTAAGTCGCTCAATTATTGTTGGTGATATAAAATCTTTTATCTCTATAATTGCCTTACTATTTTTTCTTTTTATACTGATTTTCGCTTCTGCTGGTTTGTGGATTAAAAAACTTCCGTATTTCTTGTCTGTTTTTAATTCAATTATTCTAATCTTATTTACAGGATGTTTCTTATTCCATTCATCAATCCATGGGTCAACTGCTAATTCTTTGCCAAGACAGACAATAGTTATATCTCTATCCTCATCAGGTCTTTTCTTTAACTCATCCTGAATAAGTTCCAGGTCTAAAAGGGTTAAGGGATGATTAAAGTCAATAATCTTTACAATATTCTTCCCTAAATATCCATCAAAGAATCTATCGGTTCTTGTCCGCTGGATACCGATATGCTGGGCTGCAAGTTCAATTGCTTCGGTTTGTAAAAGTCTTAAATCATAGTCATTGACTTTATAGAGAGAAAATGTTGGGTATTTTGTTTCTTCCTTTTTTATCTGCTCAGAAATTATCCCCTGTAACCTCTCACTTGTTAACTGTATTGCCCCTTTATTTATATCACAACCAATCCACCGCCGGCTAAGGTTTTGGGCCACTCTTGCAGTCGTGCCTGAGCCAATGAAACAATCGAGGATTAAATCGCCTTCATTTGAAGAGGCTTTAATGATACGTTCAAGTAGACCTTCAGGTTTTTGGGTTACGAAACCAGTATATTCACTCGAAAAACTTACAACTTGTAAAGATGTAACCCCTTCCTGTGGAAAAACTCCCCAAACATCTTCTATCGCAAAACCTTTTCCTTTAGGTCTTCCCATCCATCTTTCATAATCTGGTGGATAAGGTGTATACATTTTGTTAAACACTACTTTATTCTTATTTTTACCATAGTACAAAATTGTTTCATGATTTCTAATCCAATTATCTGCTGTAGATTTGTATCCAGACACCCATCCAATTCTCCAAATTATTTCTCTAATAAAATTATCTTCCCCAAATATTTCATCCATTAATAATTTGATATAATGCGAAACATGCCAGTCTAAATGCACATAGATAGACCCTGTTTCAGAAAGCAACTCCTTCAACAACATCAACCTCTCATACATAAACTGCAGATAGGTATCGTTATTCCAGATATCAAAATACATTGTCTGTTGTAGGATTGATGCCTCATCCTCTGCTATTCTCCCTAACTTCTTTAACCCTCTTAGCTCTACTTTTCTCACATAATCCGCACCACTCTTGAATGGTGGGTCTATATAGGTCAAATCAATCTTTCCTCTAAAACCCAATTCTAAGAGTGTAGCTAAAACATCTTTGTTATCCCCATGAAATAGAAGGTTCTGCCAGTTATCTTTCAGTTCATCATAGGTTGGTGTGGTAACAATTCTTCCTGTATTTAATGGATCAAAGACTTCTACAAGCTGGGTGGGGAAACCTTTTACATAATCAAGTGGCTTCTTTCCCACCCAGTTAAGCATAGGTCTCCCTTTGGCAGGAGTGACTTTGATTTTATTTTCTGGCATTTTTGCCTCCATATTCATAAATTGCTTCTTTAACTTTATTTATATTCTCAAATCCTATCTCATCCCTATCAGTGACCAAAATTTCATATTTCAACCTATCTGGATTCAATCCCTCTATTTCCTTTATTGCTTTTTCTTTTGCCTCGTCTCTGAAGATTTCCGCTTTTATTTCAACAATGAGCATTTTGCCATTTTTCTTTTTTATCAAGAAGTCTGGCGTGTAATTATGCCATCTGCCATCTTTGCCTTTGTATTCAAAGATAAAATCGGTCTTGTCTGGATCATTTATTGCTCCGGTAAAGTAAATATCCTCAATATCTGCAGGGTCTTCATTTAACATCACTAATAATTGTTCAAAGAAATCTTTTTCTGGATTAGAATCAAAATTATAAGGAGTGTAATGGAAACCAAATTCTAATTGATACCAGCCTTTATTCAGCTCTTTGAATCTTTCATATTTTAATAATAGATTTTCTTGACCTTTGTGGTATACAATCTCAGTTGTGTATATAGTTTTTTCGTCTCTTTCTTCTTTGTTGAAATTTTTAGGCTTAACCAAAGCAAGGGCGATTTCAACTTCCTCTTCTGTTATGTCGTAATTTTTAAGTTTTTCTTCCAATTGTTTTCTAATCTCAAAGGCATGGCTTTCCGGAATTTCTCCATCCGGGTAAAGCTCTTTTATTCTTTCATAAATTGTCATAAGTGATAGTCTGTATAAAGATGACAGTTCAACAGCAAAGGAATAAACATCAACAAAATCTTCCTCTATTATTAATTTTTCTTCTTTATGGGTTATTAATACGCCCTTTCTATCGGGGATGTCTTTTAAATCGTAAACTGTTTTTTTAGACTCTTGAGTTTTAATTTCTGGCTTTTGGATTTCTATCTGCTTAAAATCTACCTTTTTATCAAGGGGAATGACCTTTCGTATTTTCTTTTTAAGTAATACTGGAGGAATTTCTGTCTTTCTCAAGATTAACCTTTCTTTTCTCAGGTCAGGCGATGCTAAATTTAGCTCCTGAAGCGTTTCTCCATAGGTTTCTTTTAGCTGTGAATCTAAGATTTTTACATTCTGTTTAGACAGGTATATTTTTGCTTTGTGAATATTTCTGGGTGTTTGTCTTAAGCACCGGGAGGCGGCTTGAAGGCAAAAATTGTTACTTGCTTTAAGTTCCCTTGCTAAGGCGGTTGCGTATAAAGAGAGGCAATTCCAGCCCTCGGTTCCCTTATTAACAAGAAGGAAAACACGATAAGGCAAGTATGGATCATTTATTCTGTTATCAAATAAGTCTTTTATCTCATCTTTTGATTCATTGTGGACTTCCAGGACAATGGACGGGTCTAAACCAATTTCTACTAATGTCTTCTCTGCAATTGGCTTGGCATTTCGCAGGTCATCTATCTTAGGAAAATAAATGGCGAGTTTTGCAGGAGTACCATCATAAATTTTTACATCTTTATAGTTATTGAAAAAATCAATAATTATATCTCTGATAAAATGTTCATCTTCTACCTCAGGGTAGGCTACAATATTGCCCCTTACTTCTTTTAATATTCCATCTTTAATGCCCTGCGATAAACCATACCAGTAAATTACATCCTTTAAAATCTGTTTTCCATAGTAAGGCGTTCCTGTGGTGTTTACCACAACCAAAAGGTTTGTCTTTTCTGCAAGGTAATCAACCGTTTGCCTTACTCTTTTTAATTCTTCACCAAGTGCCTGTCCATAAGTGTGATGTGCCTCATCAGAGAATATAGCGAGATTTGGAAGGGAAGCGATTGTTTGAAGTCTTCGATTGGCTACTTCTTGTTTTATGACATCCTCTTGGGAGGAGTTAGAAAATAGATCCCTAATCAAGGACTTAGTAATTGTTTGTTTTTGAATCCTTATTTTTTCGGTATTAGTAACCACTACATTAAAACTACTCTCCCTAATTATAGGGATGTCTTTTTCTCCGTCCCTGGTATAGGTAAATTTCACTAATGTGATAAACTCCTTAGATAACCTGGGCGGAAGAATCTTTTCATAAGGAATATCAGAAAGTTCTTTTAACGCACCTAATATAGTTTTACCGGGGGCAAAAACTAAAGCATTCTTAACAAAGCTTGTGTTTTCAGGGTATTCGAGTGCCATTGCAAATTCGGTAGCAATAATTGTCCCTATAAGCACAGTTTTACCTGCTCCCATTGCTAAAGCTAATATGTAGCTGGGATAACGCAATGAAAGTGTTTCTCTAAGGGCTTCCAGTTTGTATTCTCTGACAAAATCGTCATCTTTCCTTATTTTTTCAAATATTGAGTCTATCCCTCCCTTACTCATAATTTTTATTAAGTCGTCTTGAGAGATGGAAATATTTAAAGCCTTGAAAAGCTCTACTGGATCATCATAAAGTCTTTTGTACAAATCAAAAATATGTGGAGTTCCCTCAACAAGTCTTAAATACCAGTACGTTTCAAGGGCTTCAAATTGTGCCTTTCTTAAAAACCGTAGATTTCCTGTTTCTGGGTTAAAATTGAATTCCAGAATTTCGGAAATAGTGGGAAATTTGGATTGATAGTTATTCCTTCTCCATTCACGTACTTTTGATTTTGAAACGTTATAAAGAGTCATAACGGTTCCTTTTTCTTTATATTTTCAGTAGATTCATTCTCAATCCATTTATCAATAACATCTTTCTTAAACCGCCACTGACCAGCGATTTTGATCGAGGGGATTTGACCAGAGCGGGCAAGTTTATAGATGGTGTGCTCATGCATCTGTAGATATGCAGCCACCTGTTTAACTGTCATTATTTCTTTTTCCTTCATGACCATATCTCTTTTATCATATTACAAAATGCACCAAAATAATACAAAATAAAACAACAATTGTTCAAGGGATTTTTGAGAAAATCAGAAGAAAAATCTCCTTGAGGGGAGCAGGCACACAAAGGGCGTTGCGGAAGACCCAAACGGGCTGAAGCCGACCGACTGTGACTGCGGCTGGGTGGGGGAAGCAAGTGCGAGCCTTGCGATGTGGGACTTTCGGCTTGTTATTGCGATAGCAAGAGCGTGGACGAGCCTGAGCGACTACCTTAATTTGTCTTTTCCTTAATTGATAATTCAGTGAACCAACAGATTGAACCTGTCTTACTATAAAAGGAGCGAAAGCAAAGACACAGCCACAGCCGAAGGCTGGGGCAAGCCGAAAAAGATAGTTTTAATTCTTCATTATTGTATTTTCAAACCTTAAATGTAGTGTGCGAAAATTGTCCAGAATAGGGTACCAGAAAGGGTTGAACTACGAGGATAAAAGTCGATTTTTGGTTTGACAGCCGTGTGCCAAACGTATAGGTAGGAAAATTCCGCGGGGCTCCGAGGGGGTCCCCTTCAGAGGCCCTAAGAAGCCCCACAAGAGGCCACAGCCTCCTCTCCCTCATCCCAGGAGATAACCACTTTAACTTCTTGCTCCGGCTCTTTCCTCAGTTTACCGGTCTGCTGTAAAATGAGCTTGATGGCGCTGACGTCGCCCTTGCGAGCTTGCCTGGCCAGGGCCCGGAGGACGGGAGCCAGTTCCCCCTTCAGATGCACCTTAGCCAGCTCATAGACTGCATCCCAAAAACCTTCCTTCTCTTGCCAGCGGAATAGGGTGCGCAAGCTCACCTTGATCTCTTGGGCGAACTGACTTTTGCTGCGGCTCTCTTCAGGGTCAGCCAAAAACTTGATGTACTTGAGTTGCTTTGGGGTCCAATTTCTTGACATGCCTAAATTATAACACGCCGGCCCTCAAAGCTCATAATCACCCAATGACAGGCTTCCCTTCCACCCCTTAGGGCTAAAAGCATTTTCTTGGTCTGATTAAGTCTATACTGCCAGAGAGTCCTTAAGCGTTTCTCTGTAGCGTTTTGGGGCTCTCCTAGCCTTTTGTAGAGTCTCCTCTAAAGGTGCTTCTTTTGCGACGACAGTTACATTAGCAAAATATTAGCAGACAGCCATCTAGCCAAAAGAAAAGCCATTTCCCTTTCGGGCGAATGGCCTCTGACTAGGACTTTTGTTGGTAGCGGGGGCTGGATTTGAACCAGCGACCTTCGGGTTATGAGCCCGACGAGCTACCAGACTGCTCCACCCCGCGTCGTTATTCCTGATGGATTTCAGTATATCATAGGACGACAGGTCTTTGACACTCCCCCCCACTGAAGGCGGAGGATTCTCAGGATTACTCCTAAGCAACACAGGCTACCACCTGTGGCCAGTGCCATAACGGCTCCTACAGGGATTACTCCCTGATACTTGGAGAATATTTATGGTGGTGTCCAACCACCGTCGAAACACTCTTTGCGGGTTTCGACAAAAAGCTATCTTGTCTCATGTTAGCATATCTGGAGAAAGTCCTCAAGGGGGGCTGGTTCATCCCCTCGCTAAAGCAAGGGGCTTTCTCAGCGCAATTTTGTAAAGGAGAGTGCGCTGTGTTCGTATCATGGTAAACGGTTAATGGACTTAGCGCATAGGCAACTCTCACGGGCTTATTGACGCTTCCTCACGGCCCTGTTATACTAGCACTATAACGAACGTATGTTCGTTTGTCAAGGGCTGGCCTTTGTAGTAAGATAGAGAAAATCAAAGAGCAAGAATCGGAGGTTAATGAAGTTCATGAAGGTACTTTTGACTAACGATGACGGATATGGCGCCCGAGGTCTGCGGGCTCTTTACTCAGAGATAACCAAAATAGCTGGCACTATCATCATTGCTCCCGAAAAGGAAAGTAGCGCCAGCGGCCACGCCATAACCGTCTTCGACCCCATAAGAGTTGAGGAAATTTACGATAACGGCAATGCTATAGGTTACGCTGTGGCCGGCACTCCTGCCGACTGCGTAAAGCTGGGCCTCACGGTCATCCTGAAAGAAAAA
>NZ_BLRZ01000102.1 GCF_013281975.1 Candidatus Hakubella thermalkaliphila
GTAGGGGTTTTTTGTTTTGCCTGGCTCAATTTAGGTTAAAAGTGCGGAAGTCGGGAGGATCTGCAAAAGCTGGCCTAAGACCTATAGATTCCTGGGCCGTTTTTACAGCAAGGAAAGAGTTCTCTGGCCGCTGCTTCCGGTGGGAGAAGGGTGGAAGCCTATCAACTGGGATGCGGCTCTGGATCTGGTCTCGATTTATTTGACACCGTAGCTTTAGTGTAGATACAATAGTCACTTGAAAGGCATAACTTAATAGATTCTCCGAGCTATTCATCCTAAGGAGCTATCTAAGGATAACAGCCGATAGGGTTTAGCTGGAAACGGCTAGGCCTCCCGTGGCGGAAAGGAGACTGGGAATACGAAGGCCAGTAGCCACAAAGTGGAACTGGCTTTTTCAGGTGACTCCATCTCCTTTCCTCGAACGCCCTTTGGAAAAGGAATCGCCCATGCACCGCGGCGCACCACGTCGCATGAAAATTGTGTTATTTTCAAAGGAATCGCCCATGCACCGCGGCGCACCACGTCGCATGAAAATTGGGTTATTTTCAAGGGAGGTTGAAGTTTAAATACTCAGTTTTGGTACTCTGCGAAACCGGCAAACGAGAACAATGTCTCTCAAGTAAGCCCACCTTCGAAGAAGCCGGTTATCCCCACTTCTTAACAGTAATCGAGACGAATCAGATCTATTGTATTCCCATAGGTTGATAATACGGTGAAAGGAGATTTTGTGGACAGATATCCACAGTTGACATCGCTGTTCTCGATTCTAACAGGTTTTTTCTTTGTAGGGATGTTTGTACTGAGTCTGGTTGGCTGCGCTACCAGGACTTCTACCATCATCCTGGCCACTACTACCAGCACCATGGATTCAGGCCTGTTGGATGTACTATTGGCCGAGTTTACCAAAAGAACCGGCATCCAGGTTAAACCTGTTGCTGTAGGAACTGGCGAGGCTATGGCTATGGGCGAGAGGGGAGAAGCCGATGTGCTGCTGGTCCACGCAAGAGAGGCTGAGGACAAATTCATGGCCGAGGGCTTTGGGGCAGTGCGTAAAGATGTCATGCATAATGACTTTGTAATTGTTGGTCCTGTATCCGATCCGGCCAGGATCAGAGGGATGGATAGTGCCAGAGAGGCCTTTCAGAGTATTGCCGGGCTTAAATCCCTCTTTATCTCCCGGGGTGACGATTCCGGAACCTACAAGAAGGAGCTGCAGATCTGGAAGGAGGCAGGGATAACTCCACAAGGAGAATGGTACATAGAAAGCGGCCAGGGGATGGGGGAGACCATTCGTATAGCTGATGAGAAAGGGGCCTACATCCTGTCCGACAGGGGAACCTATCTCTCTCTCAAAGACACCATCAGGCTAGAAGTTCTGGTTGAGGGAGACGAGATCCTTTTTAACCCTTATGGAGTAATTGCGGTTAATCCGGAAAAGTTTCCCCATGTGAATTTCCAGGGAGCCATGGAGTTCATTGAGTTTATTACCTCTGTCGAGGGTCAGAATATCATCAAGAACTTTGGGGTAGATAAGTATGGAGAGCCTCTTTTCTACCCGGATGCACTAGAATAGAAACGAAGACTAATCAATGCCAGACTCAGTGCACTAACAAACCGGAGTTTGCTTTAAGGGGTGAGGAGCTTCTCCAGGAGGTCTGTCGCTGGGCCCGGCTCAGTGGCCCAGTAAACCAGCGTGGGCTTGATCGCAAATTTACGGTAATAGACTTCCCGGTGTGACTTCTGGCGTCCCCAGTTTCACATCAACAAAAGCAGGGCAAAAGTGACAGAGGAACAGAGAGGGGGAGTATTAAATGGATCTAATCTGGCAGGGGCTCCTTGAAGCCGTACATCTACTTCTAAGCCTGGATGCTGAGGTTTTCGAAATAGCCCTCTTATCCTTAAAAGTCTCTGGTTCAGCTGTTCTTCTTTCTCTGCTGGTGGGTATTCCAGCGGGTATGTTTCTTGCTCTGACCAGATTTCCGGGTCGGAATTTTCTGGTCTCTCTGGTCAACACCGGCATGGGTCTCCCTCCAGTAGTTGTGGGTCTGGGGGTTAGTCTTTTTCTGTGGCGCAGCGGACCTTTTGGTTTATTTAACCTCATGTATACGCCAGCAGCCATGGTTATCGCTCAGATCATCATTGCCTCTCCCATAGTCACTGGTCTGGTTCTGGCGGCCATGCAGCAACTGGACCCCCGGCTCCAGCTGCAGGCTCTCTCTCTGGGCGCTACCCGCTGGCAGGCCCTCTGGATCTTGTTGCGAGAGGCCAGGCTCCCTACTCTTGCTGCCATTATGGCCGGATTTGGAGGCGTCATATCCGAGATAGGGGCAGTTATGATGGTGGGTGGCAATATCAAGGGCCAGACCAGGGTCTTGACTACCGCTACTGTGCTGGAGGCCAGAAGAGGTAATTTTGATCTGGCTATTGCCCTGAGCATAATTCTCCTGGCTCTCTCCTTTGGAGTAAACTATCTTCTCACTATGATCCAGCAGCGGAAAGGAGGCGCCCCGTGGGACAGTCGGCCATTCCGGTGGAAGTAGTCGATCTGGAGCAGGAGTATGACGGGCGCAGGGTCCTTTCCGTGCCCGCTCTGGCCATCAAAGAAGGGGAGGTTTTCGTTTTAATCGGTCCAAATGGGTCAGGTAAGAGCACTTTTCTCAGGATAATCAATCTTCTGGAAAAACCTTCTCGGGGTAAAGTGTTTCTCTTTGGCTTTGAGCCCAGGACCAGGAGCGAGATATTGCAGGCCAGGAGAAAGATGTCCATGGTTTTCCAGGAACCTCTTCTGTTCAGCGCCAGTGTTTATAACAACATCGCCTATGGACTGAGGATCCGAAGAGAGAAGGAGGGCCGGATCAGACAAAAGGTTGAGGATTTAATGGAGAAACTGGAGATATCTCACCTGGCAAAAAGGCTGGCTACAGGACTTTCCGGAGGAGAAGCCCAGAGAGTTTCTCTGGCCAGAGCTTTAGCTGTGGAGCCAGAAATCTTTCTTCTGGACGAACCCCTGGCCTCTCTGGATGCCCCCACCAGAGAGTCTTTAAGGAGCGACCTGGGGGGGCTGTTACGGGAGCTGAGAATTACCAGTATATACGTGACCCACGATCGGACCGAAGCCATCGTCCTGGCCGACAGGATAGCGGTTATGAATGAGGGACAAATTCTCCAGGAAGGTACTGCCGATGAGGTCTTTAACAAACCAAGAGACGAATTGGTGGCCTCTTTTGTGGGAGTGGAGACTATTCTGAGAGGCATTGTCGTATCCAGGATGGAGCAACTGGCGGAGATAGAGATCTGGGGGAAGAGGATAGAGGCCGTGTCTTCTTGCCAGGTGGGCGACGAAGTTCTGGTCTTCTTACGTCCGGAAGATGTTACTGTTACTCTTCCTGGAGATGGAAGAATAAGGAGTAGTGCCAGAAATGTATTTCCTGGAAGGATAGAAAAGATAACCCATCTTGGCTATCTGGTTAAGCTCCACCTGGACTGCGGTTTTTCTCTGCGGGCCCTAATCACCAGGGTTTCGGCAACCGAGCTGGGGCTCACAGAAGGCATGGGGATTATGGCCAGCTTCAAGGCCACCGCGGTGCATGTGGTAAGAAGAGGTTGAGGGATGGGCCAGCGGATTGGCAGTTTCCCTGAACGTTGCTATCCCCACCATTAACCAGACTAACTGCTTATAAGCCCAAAGCGTTTTTTAAACATAGATTTCAAGGGTTATAGTAAATCCTTACTTCCTGGTCCAGGGTCACTCGCCAGCCCCCCGCCGGCTCCTGACGGTGGACCACTCCTGCCAGCACCGCCGGATTGGGCTCAGCTATCTTTTTGACATTCACTAGACCGTTGCCCACCACTAAGATGTGGTTAGCCTGGTCCCAGGGCATGCCCACCACATCTGGCAGGGTCACTACCGGCTGCGGAGGCCCCTCCTGGGCCTGGTTGTAGAAGAGCTTGATCTTGGTGGAGGTGGGTATATCACTTCCCCCCGCCGGCTCCTGACGGTGAACCACTCCTGCCTGAACCGCTGGGTTGGGCTCCGGCACCAGCTCTACGTCCTGGAAGCCCTCCATCATCAGCAAGAGGTGGTTGGCCTGTTCCCAGGGCATGCCCACCACATCAGGCAGGGTCTTTTTTTCCATGAACCTCTCACTCTGCTCCTGGGGCTCCCCACCGTAGCGATAGTGGCGCAGCTCCATCTCCTCAGGAGGGGTGAAGCGGTTGATGAGCTTGCTATTCTCTTTGTCCACCAGGACCGGGATGACGTCCTCCTCCGGCTTAACGAAGTCCGTCGCTGGTTTGTCCTGGAGAGCGCCAGCCATAAAGGTACGCCAGATCATAGCCGGAAAAGACCCTCCCTGGACCCGCGTCCCCCGGATCACTCCCATTCTGCGCCGCTCCTCAGGGTAGCCTATCCAGACCACGGTGGTCAGATCAGGGGTGTAGCCGGCGAACCAGGCGTCCGCCTCTTCTTGACTTGTACCGGTCTTGCCCGCCGCCGGCCGGCCGATGTTGGCTCGGCCTCCGGTTCCGTGTTGGATGACCCCTTTTAGAACCTCCGTGACCCGGTAGGCATTTATAGCAGAGATAGCCTGTGCGCTCTGGGGCCTGTGTTCGTAGAGGACCTGACCATCTCTGTCCACTACCTTAAGGATGGCCGTCGGCTCGTTGCGCACCCCATAGTTGGCCAGGGTGGAAAAGGCTACCGCTACCTCCAGAGGAGAAATATCCAGGGCGCCCAGGGCCACCGAGGGGTGTGGCTCCCAGGGGGAAGTCACACCCATCTTCTTGGCCACCTCTATCACCTTTTCTGCCCCCAGATGCATGACCAGTTGGGCGTAGACCACATTCACCGAGCGAGCGGTACCTTCCACGATGGTCATCTCCGGGGTATTGTAGGAGGTGCCTCCGTAGTTATCCACCTCCCAGTCTTCGCCGGGCATCTCGAAGGTGAGGGGTCCGTTGGGAGGAAAGGTCAGGAGGGGGTGGTAGCCCGCCTCCAGGGCGGCGGCCAGGACGAATACCTTGGGCACTGAGCCCGGCTGCCTTTGGCCCTGAGTGACCAGGTTGTATTCGTATGGAGGAGAGACAACGGCCGCTTCACCGTCCGGCTGCCTTTGGCCCTGAGTGACCAGGTTGTATTGCTCGCTCCGGTCCCGCCCCCCCACCATGGCTAGAATGTGGCCGGTTTTCGGATCCATGGCCACCACTGCTGCCCAGGGGTCCTCGGGCTCGGGCAGGAACGCCGCTATGGCCTGCTCTGCCATCACCTGGAGCTTCGGATCCAGGGTGGTGTAGATCTTGAGGCCACCTCTATAGACGGCGTTCGCTCCCCACTCCTCCATGAGCCACCGCCTCACATGTTCCACGAAGTGAGGGGCGACATCGTAGGTCTTGATGGTAGGGCGCTCCAGATGAAGGGGGCTCTCCACGGCCCGCTGGCCCTCCTCTGCGGTGATGTAGCCCAGCTCCACCATCTTCTGCAGAACCAGGTTGCGTCTGCCGATGGCCGCGTCCTCATCAAGGTAGGGATCGTACTTCGCCGGAGAGCGGATGAGCCCGGCCAGAAGGGCGCTTTCACCCAGGCTCAGTTCCTCGGCGTTCTTGTTGAAATAGGTCTCGGCGGCGGTCTGGATTCCGTAGGCTCCAGCTCCGAAGTACACAGTGTTGAGGTAGAGCTCCAGGATCTCCTCTTTGGAGTACTCCTTCTCCAACTGGTAGGCCAAAAACACCTCCCGTACCTTCCGTTCCAGAGTCTTCTCCCGGTCGATGTAGACGTTTTTAATGTACTGTTGGGTGATAGTGCTCCCCCCTTGCACGATCTGGCCGGTGCGCAGGTTGACGATGAGGGCTCTCAGTATAGCCTCCAGGTCGAATCCGCTGTGCTTGTAGAAGCGCTCGTCCTCGATGGCGATGACAGCCTGGATGAGGTGAGGGGGAATCTTCTCCAGGGAGACCAGTTTCCGGTTCTCCTCGCCGTGAAAGACGGCGATGAGGCTTCCGTCGGCGGCGTAGAGCCTGGAGGTGAGGCCCGTCTCCCGGGGCTCGATCTCCTCTAACCGGGGTAGAGAGGAAAGGTAGTCGTCCGCCAGACCTGCCTGGAGGCCCATGCCTAGCAGAGTTACTATGGTCACCGAGAGGACGACCGAACTCAGCGCTGCCGCCAGGGGCACCATATCCCTTCTTCGCCTGCGGATTCTTCGTCTGTGGTAGTAACTCATACTCGTCCTACCTCATGTCTTATGCAAGTTCTCTGAACCAACCGTGTATATTCAAAAGAATCGCCCATGCACCGCGGCGCACCACATCGCATGAAAATTGTGTTATTTTCAAGGGAGGTCAGTATTGGGAGGAATTATCACTACTGTTGTTATCCAGAACAAAGAGACGGTCTTTCTCCTCCGACCAATGGTCATTTACCCTGTGGCTTTCCACGTCTGGTTCAGAGCCGACTTCCGTATCTCCCTCTTTATATGGTTGATCAGAGACAAATTTGAGATAAACTCTTCTTTCGAAATTCCTGGCATATCTGGACCAATCTGAATTGGGGCTCTCATCTATAAGGAGGTTAAAGCTACCTATGTCGGCATCAAGAGTGTCAGCGTGGTACACCAGGAAGGCCTCCAGAGTCTGAGGACAGCGGGGAGAGCCCCATTCCTTTTGCCC
>NZ_BLRZ01000103.1 GCF_013281975.1 Candidatus Hakubella thermalkaliphila
AATACGATTGTGCTGACCTTGTTTTAGATTCTTCTTAAAGAAATCTTCCTTATCTGAATTCCGCAATGAAAACATAGCAAGTGCTTCCTCATATCTATTCTCTCATAGATCCCTTACCATACTAAGCCCGCCTGGCGTAAAAGACGTGGCCGCCGCTATCACATTCCTTATCCCCATCCCTCATATATTCATCATAATTGCCATGATGGGGCCATCACCCGTGAACTATGAAAATATCAAGCATTTTCTAAGTAATTAAGGCCGGAGAGCGAATGGGCGCTGAGTCTCTTATCACGCCCTCATATGCCCAAGTAAAGACGTTTCCCCAATACCGGATCGAGTCCTGCTGAGAACACCTTTCTGGCAGCTTTATCTACATCGTAGTCCAGGCGGATCACTTCGATCTGAAAGCTATCCGAATCGAAGAGAAGAAAGGAGGCCCGGGGATCCCCATCCCTGGGTTGGCCCACACTGCCCGGATTGATCAGATAATAGGTATCCGTCTTGAGCTGGTGACGCTCCAGTCCTTGCCCCACAACCTCAGTATCATAACTGTGTAGGACAGGGCGGTGGCTATGGCCAAAGAAGCAGATTCTGACTCCCTTCTCCTCCAGGTAGGGAATTTGGCTGACAGCTTCATAATGGCTGAGAAGATAAGTATCACGATCCAAGGGAGACCCATGGACCACCAAAAAGCCAGAGTCAATCATCTTTTGTTCAGGAAGTCCAGCCAGAAATCTCCGATTCCTCTCCGTCAACTGGGGGTTGGTCCAGATCAGCGCACTCCTGGCCGCGTAGTTGAAGTAACCAAGCGATTCCAGGCTGGAGGCTCCTGCATCGTGATTCCCCATAATACAGGCTACGTCTCTCTCCCGCACCAGCTCAATACATTCATTGGGATTGGCATTGTAGCCCACTATATCCCCCAGGCACAGGATCCTCTCCACCCCTCCCTCATCGATTTCCCGGAGAACTTCTTCCAGGGCTTCCAGGTTAGAGTGGATATCCGAAATGATAGCATATTTCATGAGCAATCGACTAAAAGTTACAAGGGAAAGGCTGTCACAAAGCCTTTCCCTTGTTTATTGTTTACACTATGGTAATTGCCTCACGAGGACAAGCGTCCACACAAGCCTCGCAGTCCGTGCAATCGTCAGGATTAACAACGACGCACTTGTCTCCTTCCAGAGCGATGACCTCGACTGGACAGGCATCCACGCAGTCACCGATTCCTTCACATTTCTCGTTGTCGATCTGTACTACCATTTAACCTCCCTTCTGTTTTCCCGACATACGGAAATCTGAGCTAAAAAGCTCCTCTCGAGGAGCAAACCATTTCTAATTATATCACTTACTTTGTAACTTGCAATCAACTGCTGACGGCTTGAGCTGTCAGCAGTTGACCTGGTGAAAGTGTCAGCCAGGGGATACAGTTCTTCGCAGCATTCCTGTATAATTTGTCGCATCTATTGAGATGCTTTGTCACAGGACGATCGTGGATGGAGGTAAGGATGGCCGTGGTAACCATCTCCAGGCAGAAGGGAAGTGGGGGGCGTATCTTGGCCCATAAGCTGGCCAAGAAACTAGGGTATCGGTGCGTGGGCAAGGATGAATTACTGGAACTGTCCAAGAAATACGGATTACTGCCAAAAGAATTTGAGGCCGCTGACGAAAGAGACCCCGGCTTCTTCGTGGATGATGTGGAAGAGAGATATTTTATTGCTATGAATAAGATCATCTGGAAGCTGGCGGAAGAGGGAGACGTAGTCATAATCGGGCGGGCAGGAGCTGCCATTTTGCAGCACTTTCCGCATTCCTACCACATAAGAGTAATTGCTCCGGTGGAAGATAGGATCAAGAGAGTCTCTGAAAAGTATAACCTCTCTTACCAGCAAGCAACCAAAGAGGTGGAGCGGAGCGATAAAAATCGAGCTGGATACCACAGGAGGATTTACAAAGTAGAAATCGACAACCCACAACTCTATGACCTGGTTCTAAACACTCCCAAACTGGACATAGAAAGGACGTGCGATTTCCTGGCGGATTCTATCAAGAAGAGCCATGCCAGGAGTCAGCTATGAGATAAGGAAGATTTCTTTAAGAAGAATCTAAAACAAGGTCAGCACAATCGTATTACTGGCGAAGGGCTTGCTCGAACCGGCTAAATTGGAGGTATGATAAAACTTTAACAGATTTATAGAAAAGTCTTAACATTTGGTGAAACAAAGTCTATAATATAAATATGAAGTTATCTGATTATGCAAAATTAAAGGGTGTTTGCTATAAAACAGCGTGGAGACATTGGAAGCCAGGTCTTATCAAATGCGGGCAGTTACCAACCGGTACGGTAATTGTTCTTCCGCAGTCAGATAGACCTGATAAAGCGATCGTTTAAATAAGGAGTTCAGGAGTAAGTTTCAGAGATGGACTTACTCTAAGCTTATAAGCAGGATACAACAATTATCTGAAGTAGGTGGCGTCCACTGTCAGATGATTGCTCCTGCTTATACGTCACAGACCTGCAGTAGGTGTGGGTTTGTTCACAAGCTAAACAGGAATGGTGAGATATTCAAGTGTAGGCAGTGTGACTGCACTCTGGATGCTGATTGGAATGCGTCTTTGAATATCTTGAATCTTGGATTAGCCCAGCAGTCTATGGTCGCTGGAAACATGAAAGGCAATGTCTGTCTATAAAATTGCTAACTATCACTAAGCTCGTAACAATGCTTAAGAAATTATCTAGTGACTTCAGATTTGATTTTTTCGAAGGCTGGAATCAGCTCATCTATTAATCTTTGCCTCATGTGTGTGCAATCCGAGGTATCGAAGTACCGGACATTGCGACATTGGTTTTCTAAAAGACGATATTCCTCTGCTATGTGCTTTAGGTCTGTTTGCCATATATATTTTCTTCTTTGGCCATGGCTATCGGGATGAAAATTCAGTTGGGCCAGTTTGGAGTCTACATAATGGAGAGAAGTATAGAAAAGAATAGTGACTAGCCAATCTACATATGATGTGGTGTTCAGCTCAAATGAATTAAGAAAGCTCTTATTGTGGATAGCTTTTCTGATGTGTTCATTTTGAGAGGGCATGACCAATTGTCCTAAAGAATCTGGGTAAATGTTTCTGGCGGGGAAAAGATATCCTTAGGAATGACCCTGAAATCAAATTCAGGATCTGGGAATCGGTCCATAAGTTCGAACTCTGCCTTAAAGACTTGTCGCATTAAGGCAGTGTCGTCTCTGTCGATAATGGTCCAAATGCTAAAGCTATCCCCTCGTACCTTAAGGTAGGCTGCACTCACGCCATCTATCTTGCTAACGAGATCTTTAAAGGCATCAATAATTGCTTGCGATAGGGATCTAGTTGTTTGAATGGTAGCCATTTGGGTCACCCCTAGCCACACGGGAAACAAGCGGTATTGTCCAACACATGGTATTGATTTCAATTCCATTATAGCAGAATCGGATTGAACAAAAAGTGAGACTGTCCCTTCCCCTCGGGAATGTTCATAAGAAAGCTGCAACTTTGTCATAATTTCGCTCACCCCCTCTGCCCAGGCAACTCAGACAACTCTGGTACTTTATATTCAAGGCGTTTTTCATTTTCCTCAATAATCCGAAGAATTAACCTTGCTATTTCTTTAGCAAAGCTCGGCGAGGTATAAATATAGGCTGTATCGATGATTTCTTGGTTACGTGGATCACGTACCTCGAAGGTAAAAGTAGTCTCGGTGGGGTTTATGTTGATATTGACTGAATTACTATAAATAACTTTCTTTTCTCCCATGATTCCTCCCTTTTGTTAGGTCTTTGAGGCATCGGTTCCTCCGGAAGACCGGTCACATCGATTCTTTTTGATCTCTTCATAATCTCCTCTGGTGTCCTTTTGAATCCTAACAAGTGCAAAATAAGTGCAGAAGTCAAAAATGGACGGGTTTGATACTCGACCTGTAGCGGCCTGGCCCTCTTTCCTATATGGACAAAATATGGACAAGAAGCTTATCCGATCAAATTTTTACTAGTCTTTTTTGCCGTTTTCCCTGTTCAGAAGTGGTGGAGACAGGCGGATTCGAACCGCCGACCTCCTGCGTGCAAAGCAGGCGCTCTTCCATCTGAGCTATGCCCCCTCGAACTCCAGTCCTGTTTCATAAGAATTATATCAATCAAATTGCGCAAGTCAAAGAGGAGAAAGTATACTTTTGAGTATTATACTCTAGGGTATATAACTTCTCAGATCTTCTTGATCTCTGAATCAGAGATTTTTGGAATAGAACGTCGTCCTCAAATATGGGGAAATAGTGGGCAAGGGAATAGTCGCTAGCTGAAAGAAATAAATAGAACCGTGGTGTCGTCTACTGGTGCCTGGTTACTCAAAAACTGGTGGACGTGATTGTCAACTACTCAAACAGCACATACGTTGTAGGCTAGCTGGAGACGTGTTGCAAGAAAATCGCCGCTGGTTAGACGCTACTAGTTACTCAGTTTTTGGAATTCTGGATTCCTGTTTTGTGAGACGTTTGGCAGTTTTTAAAAACTCTTCTGCATCTTCAAGCATCTGGATGGCTGCTGCTTCGGAAAACTCGCCGTAATAATCAGCGTTTTCTCTTAAGGTTTTTCCAAGCTGTAAGGCTTCAACCAGCATAGGGCTTAATAATCCTTCTGATACAAATAAAGCCCTCATGGCCACGATTAAGCAGTAGTGGCTTCGCTCTCGATATCCCTTGGAATATATGAGCGCCCTGGCGGAATGAAACATAGAGTAATATGCCTGGATAATTGACCATTTATGGTTTCCGTCCTTGGAGCTCCCTTTGGCAGATTCAAGGTCCGATTGGGCTAAACCTATCTCCTTTGAAACGAGCCTTGTTGCTCTGTCAAATTTGGTTATCTTTCTTTTCTCCAGGCACTCTTCAAATTCTTTGTTCATTTTTTCTTTTCCCAGATTAATAGACCTCTTGATACTTCATCATAGAAGACGGGGTCTTTTTTCTTTAGTGATACAAAGTCAATGGGTTTTTTAGCTACAAGCTGGATTCTTTCGGCCAGCGGGTGACCACTGATCCTTTTTAGAGCCTCTCTTGGGTTGTTGGTGAGGACAAATAGATCAATGTCGCTTTCCTCAATATTCGTGCCGGTTGCGCTACTTCCAAAAAGAATAATCCTTTCCGCCAGGTCCTTAATCGTTGAAAGCAAAGGCTCAATCTTAAGTAGATTTATAATAACTTTGATCTGGCGAACTAGCGGATTCTCCAAACTCACTGAATAAAAAGACATCTTCCCTCTCTTCTGAAGTCTTACCAGACCATCTTTTACTAGAGCGCGAAGCGCAAAGTTAACTCCAGCTCTGCTAATAGAAGTCGCTTCTTGAACTTCTTTTTCTGTGTGCTCGCCACTGGGATGGTCAACAAGATGCTTTAGAATTTTTTGATAATTTGTGGAGAAAAGATGCTGTTGGGGTTCTTGATATTCTAATATTTTAGACATAAGTCTATTATATTAGATTATGCGGGTATGTCAAGGGAACTAACGGATTGTCCACTACTCAAACAGCACATACCTTGTAGGCTAGCTGGAGACGTGTTGCAAGAAAATCGCCCGTGACTAACGATAGATAGTTCCAAGATTAGATCTTGCGGTGTAAACATACCCGGCCAGCCTACCCGACAGATGTTCAACCAAGCCTTCTTTAAGAAAATCTTTGTTAAAAGCAAAAAGATCGAAAGAGCCAAATATACCGACCTTTCCGACCTTTTATTTAACTATGGTCTGAATAAGAACACGTTGGTGGGCCTACCTGGAGTCGAACCAGGGACCTCACCCTTATCAGGGGTGCGCTCTAACCTACTGAGCTATAGGCCCAACAAGGAGAAGAATATAGGGGCAGTCAAGAAGGTACCAATAATGAAGGTGTTTGTCAAGGTTACCGGCCAGGCGCCCTTACTTCTCCACCAGCTTTACCTCAATCCCGCCGGTAATCAGGGCAGAAAACTAGTCGCCTCAAAACTCCGAGGCGACTAGTTTTTCCGCATTATCCAAGGAGACCGGGACCAGAAGCTGCAACATGAGCCTGAGCCTGCCTCCCGTCCCCTATTCCATGTACTTCTTGGCTATGCCATAGATAACGGGTACCTCGAAGTACTTGCCCTGATAGGTCCACACTGCCAGCACGATGGAATAAATAAAAATTCCAATGACAAAAAGAATCACCAAAGGACCTATCAAGAATCCCATTATCCAACCTAGAACAGGTATCATAGAAATAACCCAACTGGCGATCCACAGTCCTATTACTGGGATCCAGAGCAACAGGGCCTGCCAGGCATGATATTTGACAAACCGGTCCTGTTTGCTGATGTCCAACAAAGCCAGGATGAGGGCCACGATCCCAATGGGATAGCCCAGAGCGGCTAATAACTTATATTCTGATCGCTCAGAGCAGCGGGCCGAGAGGGGGGTGTAGGTGCCTCTGGTCGAGTAGAACTCATAACTCTTACTCCTTTCGAAATAGTTTCATTGTTAATGAATCCCCTCACAGAACCGGACTTGCAGAGTAGGGTCAAGGAATGGCGCCATAGAC
>NZ_BLRZ01000104.1 GCF_013281975.1 Candidatus Hakubella thermalkaliphila
GTGTCAACGTTTGGTGGTCCTTCTTAATGTCACCAAGAGGTGTCAACGTTTGGTGCACCTTATGAGTTAGCCCCTATTATCTTCTCTTTAAATAACTTTTCAAATCACGATAGTAATTTTCGTGTGGACCAATCATAATTAATTCTAAACCATTATTAATCATCCTGTAGGAAAGGAGATACTGAATAGTTTTGATTTTGAACTTATGAATATATACACCCCGAAGGTCTCCTTTCTTTTCTTCTCCAACAAAAGGATTTTCTATTATCCTTTTAATTTCTTTATCTAATATTCCTTTTTCTTGCTTTAAAAACTTCTTGATTTTGTTTTCAAATATTCTTGATTGATAGATTTTCATCTGCTATCCAAACTTATATTCCAATTTTTCACCTCGCTCTAATTCTTCTATTCCCATAAGTATTTCTTTGATAAGACTATAGGTTAAGTCTGGATTTTCTTCAGCACATTTGCCTATTTTTGCCCAGTGTTCAATTTGACCAGTTAAAGATCTATGCTCTATACGGCTGAATTTCCTTGCCTCATCAACCAGTTCTTCAGATATTCGTACTGCTGTTGCCATAGTATTTACCCCCCTGTTCCATTGTTCCATTTGTTATCATTATAAATCATTGCATAGCAAAATGCAACTTGCTTGGGCTTTGTAATTCTAGGGCTAACGACTGAGTTCAGCGGCGGCGTTTACGCCATCCGCTGCAACGATTTGTTAGCCGTTTCCCTACGGATATTCAATCTTCCAGAAACTTTCCTGTTGGTTGAGCTTTGTGCGTCACAACTCACGTTTGACTTTTCGCAGCTGCACTTTCTCCTCTCCATCCATTTCTATCAATACCCGCACTCCTTCCACAGCAACCTTAATCAGGTCGGTCAGGTCTTCCTTTATCTCCCACTTGCCTTCTATCTTAGCCCTTTCCTGGTTAGCCACCACCAGACATATGCAGCCAGCTCGCAGCTTCTTTATACTGGACAAAACGAAGACCGAGGCCGCTTCCATTTCCGATACCAGTACGTTTCCCTTTACCCAGGCGTCCCACCTGGCTAACAGTTCCTGACCCACCGGCATTTTCTCTGGTTCATGCTGCCCGTAGAAGGAGTCTTTGGACTGGGAGATACCCACATGAAATCTCACGCCTTTGTTTTTAGCTGCCTGAACCAGGGCATTGGTCACATCCAGGTGAGCCACAGCGGGATACTCTATGAGCATATACTGCCGGGTAGTACCCTCATCCCGTATCGCCGCGGAGACGATAACCAGATCTCCCGGAAGTAGATCCCACTGCATACCACCCGAAGTCCCCACTCTTATAAAAGTATCTGCCCCTATACGAGAGAGCTCTTCCACGGCAATGGCGGCTGAGGGCCCTCCTATACCGGTGGAGGTAACGGATACCTTCACCCCATCCACCGTTCCAGTAAGAGTCTTATACTCCCGGTTGTAGGCTACTTCCCAGTACTGATCAAACTCTCTGGCGATGAGCTCACATCTCCCTGGATCTCCAGGCAAAAAGACATATCTGCCCACATCGCCTTTTTTGCACTGAAGGTGATATTGAACCTCTTCAGCCTCTCGGGCCAGGCTATCAGCCATAGACAATCATCTCCTTTCAGATGCTTTGGGATGCATCCCATCTCGTTTTGCTCCCGTGACTGAGTACACCGTTTGGCAAATCCGATCAAATATTATCTTTAGCATCGTGGTTCGTTTTGCAACAAAATACGCCACCAAACTTGTGAGCCAGAGCCCTAGAGATCAGGCCGTATCCACATTAAGACAATGCGGCCCGGGCCGCTGGACAAACTATCTCCTTTTTCCCTTTGGCCCGGGCCGCCCATTAGATAGCTACAGGCAGCTCTAAGGACTGACACTCCCCAGCACTAAAGTGCGGGGATTCTCAAGATATCTTGAGCAACACCGGGGTTCAAAAGAAACCCGGAGGCAGGTGCCATAGCTGCGACTACAGAGATTGCTCCCTGATACTTTTTAATCTGGAGAATCCTTAAGTTCACCAGATATACCCACAATGTTTTACATGGCGCAGGATTGTGGCCACAACCTTATACATTGCCAAAGTGCCATAAGCATAATAGCACATTAAGAACAAGAAAGCAAGAGCCCATTCATCCCCAGCATTAAAATGCGAGGCTTTCTGGCAGAAGTTTAGGTAAATGGGCTTAAGCGGTAGCCCTTTCTTCTTCAGTTATCTTATCGAGATACCACCACCATGAAGAGCCTGGCTTGCCCGATTTTCGCAAAAACCGGATATCTTCCGCAACCAGGTTACGTTTTCTCCTCAGCTCTTTATCCATGTTAGCAATTCTCTCTCGATCTTCCTGGTTGCCTATATTGGACAAAAGCTCCGCTATTGAGTCCCGATAGACCAACAAAGAAGCGACTTCTTCAAAAGTAGCCTCTTCGAGATAGCGTACACCCAGTTCGTATTGCTTAATCAGCTTATTTAAGTCTTCTCTCTTGCTCATATTCCCCAATCCTGAATTATTAGATATCCCCCGCCTTGGGGTTGCTTTTTGATTTCTATCCAGAGATCACGCATGCTTTCCAGATACCTTCCCAAATCTCCTGGTCTATGAGTAAAGAATGTTGCTGTAAACTACCCTGCAGCAAGCTGACAGGGCATTAGGGGAATGGAGCAAATCATGCTTCCCCTTTCGGGATCGGTTACGGCGATCCCCAACTGAGCAATATTTTTGGCTGCATTTACATCAGAATCAGAGATATTGCCACAGTTTGGGCAACTAAACGAGGGACCTTTTCTGTGACCAATCATCTTGCAAATATTACAGGTCTGGCTAGTGTATCGTGGGTTGACCATGACAAAAGGAATGCCTGCGAGCCTGGCTTTATATTGGAGAAAAAAACGAAGTTGCGCAAAGGCCCAAGAATGGTGTTTTCTTCGTTGAACTTTCCTAACTTTTGTTCTCTCTCTAATGCCAGTCAAATCCTCAAGAGCAATTCCCATATTGAGAGATTTAGCTTTTTCTACAACCTGCTTTGCTATAGCGTGATTGGTCACCGTGGCGAATCTTGCCTCTCTACCTTTAAGCCGTTTCAGGCATTTTCTGCCGCCAGACGTGCCTTTGCTTTGAAGAGATTGCCTTGTTCTAGAATATCTGTTCCTCACCTTATCAAGCTGTTTCGAATTATACTGAATTCCATCGGAAAGAGTAGCGATATTGTTTACCCCAAAATCCACGCCAATAAATTCTTCAACGTCTTTAATATTTTCTTCAGGAATCTCAACAGTCTGAAAAAGAAAAAACTTCCCCTTCCGATAAACGAGATCCGCTTCCCCCTTGATGTGGGGAAGATACCTGGGATTGTGGCAAACAAAGCCACTTCTCAATCTGCCATCGATAGACCAGACCGAAGCAGTATTCCCCTCCCTTGAAAATTTATTAAGGCTCTCTGCTCCGACTTGATGTCCATGGACCCTGAGATGGTAGTCTGGCTTAGTAAGTTTGGTCGCTGAACGGACCTCTGCCAACTCACGTTCAATTCCGTCCTTGCCTGGCTCTATAAGTTCATCATATCGCCTTTGTTTCAATATCACCTCCCTGACGGGTGGCATCCTTCCGGAATAGTGAATCAAGTTTTCTCAGACTTCGCTCTCTTTTCAAAGAACTATAGCATAAATCATTGAATATGTAAAGATGGAAATCATGTTATATTCATAACTATAAATTGAAATCCTCTCCTCTCTGACTTACAATAAGCAGAGTTGCTTTGTTTTTTGTTTATAAAGTCCTAATTTAAATTTTTAAACCAGGGGGTATAGACCATGCCTCGGATTAAGAGACCACCAAATCTTGTCTCCAGAAACTTGAGATATCTGAGAAGTCAGTTAGGATTGAACTATAGCGAGATGTCCAGGATCATGGAAAAGAAAAAACGTATTGAGCTCTCACCGGTCCAGATCAGGAATATCGAGATGAAAGAGAACAGGCACGTACGGGTGGATACGTTGGCTAAAATAGCCGACTACTTTGAGCTCAGTTACGACGCTCTGATCCGTCATGATCTTTCTCAGGAGATAGAAGTAGAAAACGAAGCCAGCAAATTATCTCAGAAGATTACAGAGCTCCTGGGACCGGAAAACGCTGCAGAGCTCTTCAAAACTACCATAAATCTTATTAGAAGTGGGATAAAAGTGAAGGAATTAGTCCTGTTTGCTGAAACAGCTACAGCCCTGCGGGATAGAAAACTTTCCACAGACCAAAAAGGAGGTGAAGGTGGGCTTGATCAGGTATTTTAGCCTCTGGAGCCGGCGACAGGACTTGAACCTGCAACCTGCTGATTACGATTCAGCTGCTCTACCATTGAGCTACGCCGGCCTGGTTAAACCTGAAAAAGCTTATCAGCCTTACTCACATCCTTTTAGGCGGGGATGGCAACCCTAACCGTACCCACTACGGTCTCCTCCTGGGGAAGAGCTTCTCCCTCTTCCCTCGCAGTTTCAGATATTGTTACTTCCTCACCATTCTAACATGCCTGCCAGCCCTGGTAAGCTCAGACAGGGGGGCTTCCATTCGTAACTGGGACTCCAGCTCTAATACCACTTTCTCTTTGGGAACATTATATCCCACTACCATTCCCCATCCTTTTTCCGTCTCCACCCGGGTACCAATAGACGGAGCTATCTTTTTGAATTGACAGTAGACATCATGTTCATATTTGAGACAGCACATCAATCTGCCACATACCCCGGATATCTTCATGGGATTGAGGGGAAGATCCTGGTCCTTGGCCATCCTTATGGAGACAGGCTCGAAGTCGCAAAGAAATTGGGTACAGCATAACCTGCGACCGCAGAGCCCGAGGCCTCCGATCATCTTAGCCTCATCTCTGACTCCGATTTGTTTCATCTCGATCCTGATCTTGAAGCGGGAAGCAAGCTCTTTGACCAACTCCCTGAAATCCACTCTGCCATCAGCGGTGAAATAAAAGATCATCTTGGAACCGTCAAAAAGAAGCTCCACATTCACTATTTTCATATTGAGGCCGTGCTTGTCCAGGAGTCTGGTACACTCTTTCAAGGCCTTCTGTTCTTTGGCCTCGTTGGCTATGTGCTTGGCTCTATCGTGGTAAGTGGCCCGCCGCAGCACTTTTTTTAGAGGGCCGGCCAAATCCTCTTCGTCTACTTCCATAACTTCGGAAACAACAGTGGCATATTCGAGCCCTCGAGCGGTCTGGACAACCACGCTTTCGTTTAAAGAAAGTTCCAGCCCATCGGGGTCAAAGTAGTAAACTTTGCCGGCTTTCCTGAATACAACTCCTACCACCGTAGGCATATTTCTAGACCTCCCTCAGTAATAAACATAGATACTCGAAGGCAGCCCCGGGGTTGACATAGAATCCCACCATCCGGCGAATTTTCCCTATTTCTTTAAGTACATTAGTTAACCTCTCGATTCTGGCTCTGCGGGCCATATCTCTGATCTCATTGCGGTGGTCCCGGTTAATGAGAAAGCTATCCTGTGCTGTCAGTTGGTAGACCAGGAGGTCCCGGTACCATGAAGATATTATATCCAAAATGTCATTTATTTCTAAACTCCTCTTACGACTGAGCTGTCGGGCATGTCTTTTTCTCAACTTGTTTCTGATGAAGGCACCATGCCTGGGACTCATAGCCACCTCCAGGGACTCTTCCATCTCTTCTTTCTGTACCTCCAGAAGATTATCCTGGTCTCCCACGGCCTGGGAGAGGAGAGCGCCGGCCACGGAGAAGGCTTCCTCTACTGGGGAACCGGAAATTTTTTTCAGGAGAGAGAGTATCTCCTCTCTCCTCTCCAGCCTCCAACCTTCCCCTTCCAGCATTTCCAGAGCCCGGGAATAAGTCCCCCCACTTATTCTGGCTATCTTATCCGCCTGGGATTGGTCAATTCCACGCCTGTCCACCATCTCCCGAATAATGGCCTCCCGGGGAACCCTCCGAAAGGGCACGACCTGGCAACGCGATGATATGGTAGGTAACAGCTCTTCTACGCTGGCAGCAATTAAGATGAAAACCTCCTCATCTTGCGGTTCCTCCAGAGTCTTCAAAAGAGCATTGGAGGCCTCGGCGTTCATACTGCCAGCTTCGTCTATGATTATCACTTTTCGGTGGCCCTCATAAGATCTCAATTTGATGCTTCCCTGGAGCTCTCTTATCTGCTCAATAGTAATAAAGTTGCCCTCCGGCTGGATAAGCTTAAGGTCAGGATAGACTCCTCTGATGGTTCTCCGACATCTGGAACAGTGGCCACATCCTCCCTTAGCACAGTTAAGGGCTGCGGCCAGGGCCAGAGCCGTTTTTCTCCTGCCAACTCCCTCAGGTCCTACAAAAAGGTAGGCATGGCTGATCTGCTCGCTCTTTAGAACTTTTTTAAGGAAATCTAGCGCCTGATCCTGGCCAACTATGTCGTCGAAAACCATCGCTCCCATGAGGGCAACCCTTGTGCGCTTCCCGGCCAACCGTCTCGGTCGGGACTAGACACTCAT
>NZ_BLRZ01000105.1 GCF_013281975.1 Candidatus Hakubella thermalkaliphila
CTCTGCCTGGCCAGAGGAAGGGAGCTTGGTCGAAAAGACCATAGTGGCTCAAAACAAGAAAGCTTTCCACGACTACTTCATTCTGGAGTCGTACGAAGCAGGGATATCCCTTCGAGGCACCGAAGTTAAATCTCTGAGGGAGCACCGGGTTAACCTTAAAGATGGTTATGCCCGGGTGGAAGATGGAGAGTTATTTCTCCATAATGTGCACATTAGTCCCTACTCCAAAGGAAGCGTGAGCAATCACGAACCCTGGAGGGCAAGGAAGCTCTTGATGCACAAGAGCGAGATCAGGCGCCTGGAAGGGAAAAGTCAGGAACCAGGGATAACCCTGGTACCCTTGAAGATGTATTTCGTGGATGGAAAAGCAAAAGTGGAGCTGGGGCTGGCCAGGGGCAAGAAATCCTACGATAAACGGGAAGTTCTGGCTAAGAAAACTGCGGAGAGGGAGATAGAGAGAGTCCTCAAAGCCAGAAAGGATAAGGGGGCGCTTCGGTTTCGACGAAGGTAGTTCTTAGAGGAATGGCAAGCCGAGGTTCCAGGTCCTCGTGAAAAACTGGGCCCAAATGTAAGTGCGGATGAAAATCTTGCACTAGCTGCCTAATTAAGAGCAGCTACGTCTGCTGAAGTTTGTCTATGGCTTCAGCCAGGCGTCATCAAGTAGACTACCCGGACGCTTTCTCCCGGGGAGCGCCAGGGGAAATTTTCTGGGATAGTTTGCGGAAAGCGTTCCGGTCCGCGTTCCGCAGGCGAAAGGAAAAGAGCGGATAAGCTTGTAGAAGTTCCTCCGGGGATGCTTTCGGACGCGGGTTCGAATCCCGCCGCCTCCACCAGTTTTTCAGAAAAGACTCTCAAGACTTTGGTGTTTTGAGAGTTATTTTTTTAGCAGTTGGCCGATCTTTTAACAACTGACAGGTGAGGTATGGATAACAGGCCCATCGGAGTATTTGATTCGGGAGTAGGAGGACTCACAGTAGTCAAGGAAATAATCCATCTTCTTCCTCATGAGGAGATATTGTATCTGGGAGATACAGCCCGGGTCCCTTACGGGCCCCGGGAGCTGGATCAGGTAAGAGGCTTCATGTTTGAGATAGTGAACTTTCTCAGAAAGCAGGACGTCAAGCTAATAGTCATTGCCTGCAACACAGCCACTGCCGCCGGACTGCAGGATGCGCAAGAGATTAATAATGTTCCCATCATCGGAGTTATTGAACCAGGGGCCAGAGCTGCCTGTCTTTCCACCAGGGCAAAAAAGGTAGGGGTTATTGCTACCAAAGCGACCACCAAAAGTGATGCTTACAGAAGAATTATCAGTACCATGGACGGCCAAACGGAGGTTTTCACCCGGGCCTGTCCCACTCTGGTGAATTTTATCGAAAGAGGGGAATTGGAAGGGGGTCGCATCAAGGAGGAAGTCAGGTCCTATCTTGGTCCTCTTATAGAGGAAGGGATAGACGTTCTGATTCTGGGATGTACCCATTACCCTTTGATAGAAGGACTGATAAAGAAGATTGTGGGTGAGGATATCCAGATCATCAACTCAGCCAGAGTCACTGCCCAGGAGGTGAAAAGGATCCTTACGGCTGAGGTTCAGTTGAGGCACTCAGACCGTCCTCCTCGTCACAGATTTCTGGCTACAGGAAGCGGAAGGCTCTTTTTCGAAATAGGGGGATGGTTCCTGGGCCAGGAAATAGAAGAGACCGAAACCATAGATCTCCACTCCCCGTGAAAAAATAGGAAAATCCAATGGTCAGGATTGACGGGCGTAAACCCAACCAGATGAGAGAAGTCAGGATTACTCGCAATTATATCCCCTATGCCGAGGGTTCAGCCATGATTGAGGTAGGGAAGACCAGGGTCATCTGTGCGGCCAGTGTGGAGCCCAAAGTGCCTCTTTTTATTAAGGAACAGGGTTTAGCGGGAGGGTGGATTTCGGCCGAATATTCTCTTCTTCCTCGCGCTACTCACACGAGAATTATCAGAGACTCAGTCAAAGGGAGGATAAGTGGGCGGTCGCATGAGATTCAGAGGATCATCGGCCGATCCATGAGAGCGGTGGTGGATCTTAATCTCTTGAATAATATGACCATTTGGATCGATTGTGATGTGATTGTCGCTGATGGAGGGACCAGAGCCGCCTCCATAACCGGCTCCTACATTGCTCTGTTTGAGTGTGTCAACAAATTGATGAACGAGAGGAAAATTACCGAATACCCCATCCGGGACTATGTGGCTGCCACCAGCGTGGGCCAGGTTAAGGAAGAAGTTCTCCTGGACCTCTGTTTTGAAGAGGATAAGTGTGCTGAGGTAGATCTAAACGTGGTCATGACCAGCTCTCTGGACATAATCGAGATTCAGGGGACAGCCGAGGGAAAACCCTTTTCCATAGGTAGACTTTCGCAGATGCTGGACCTGGCGGCGGAGGGAATTTCACATCTAATTGGGATCCAGAGAGCTGCTCTCGGTGAGTCCCTGATCAAGAAAAAATGATCCAGGTAATTCTGGCCACCAAGAACTCGGGCAAGATCAGGGAAATCGAAAACCTCTTAAAGGATTCCAAATTCAGGATACTCACCTTCAAGGACTTTAAAAGCTGGCCGGAGATTGAAGAAAGAGGATCTTCTTTTGCCGAGAATGCCCTGATCAAGGCCAGGGATTTGGTCAGATTTCACGGGCTACCGGTGCTGGCAGACGACTCCGGTCTGGAGATAGAATATCTGGATGGCCGGCCCGGAGTCCTCTCCTCCAGATACGCGGGCTACGGCGCAACGGACGAGGAGAACATTCAGAAAGTACTGCGGGAAATGCAGGGATGCCCCGAAGACAAAAAGGGAGCCAGGTTCAGGTGCGTGGTGGTCTTTCTGACTCCTGCGGTAAGGTGTCACGTCGCTCAGGGGATATGCCCGGGAAGAATTACTTTCAACAGGAGGGGCAAGGGGGGATTCGGGTATGATCCCATCTTTATTCCCGATGGATTCACCAGAACCATGGCTGAGCTTACCCTGGCCGAGAAGAACGAAATAAGTCATCGGGCCAAGGCCCTGCGGTCTCTGCTTAAGATCGTTGATCTCAAGAATTGTAGTGACCATTCCAAAATCAGCGGACGCATTCCTTATAGAGCCTCCCGGGAACAAGAAGAAGAGCAATAGAATTTAGTGGAGAGTTAAATCTATACAGAGGTAAGGAGTGGAGTAAAGCTCGGATAATCTTTAGCAAGAAGAGACACTCTAGAATTTAACAGGCTGGGGCTTGAAGCAAAAAAATCACATTGACCAGGCTCAAGTGCCTGGATTATACTAACTTTACGTTCTCTACTGGTGCATCGGGGCGTAGCGCAGCTTGGTCAGCGCACCTGCTTTGGGAGCAGGGGGTCGGCGGTTCAAATCCGCCCGCCCCGACCATCACCTTTAGGGGAGTGCCAGTTTACCGCTGACCTGCCTCAGGTGATAGAACTCCACAGTAGCTTGACTAAGTTTTGCAATAAGAATATGGTAGAAGTAGAAGTTTGAAAATTGAATAGGCGAGGAAGGAAGGAAAATGGGTGAAACACGAATCTTCTTTAAGGTCTACGGAGCTAACGGGCAAGCCGCGGAGTTAGAAGCCGTCGTCGATACGGGGGCTACTTTCAGCAAAATTCCCCGCTCCCTAGCTGCTAAGCTGGGACTTGAAGGTAAATATGAAACAGAAGTTGAATTGGGAGATAAAAGGATAATTAAGAGGAAGCTCAGCCTTGCCGAGATAGAGATAGAAGAGGTAAGAAGACCGGTTTTGGTTGCCATTGGAGAGGAGGAGGAAAGACCTGTAGTTGGCTATACCGCTCTGGAACTTTTGGGATTCAAAGTAAATCCCATCACCGGGAAACTGGAAAAAGCTATCCCCATAGAATATGGAGAGAAGGAAAAGAGATTAGGCGAAAAGGGGGCGAATTAGGCCCCCTTTTTCTTTTACCTCTCAGACCTGAATCCAGATTCCGACCGGTTTTGCTTTCTCCATATCTCACCCTCTCAAGCGCCCTCATCGCTTGTTTATTCATTTCCCTTAATTAAGACGATACTCGCCCAGTCAAGCGGCATAATTTTTCTCAGCTCGTCGGCAAAGGCTGAGTAAGAAAAGGATACCACTGTGCATGGCAAATACATTATCACATAGTATTTCCCGTGAAGTATAGGAAGGCATTGATGCCCAGTAAGCCAGCCATTGGGCAAGATATCATCATATGAAATGCAGTGAAAAGGAATCGAGCGACGTGGACCATATTAATCTGACGCAGAAAAAAGAAGCGAAATTACAGGTGGATTCTCTGGGGGAGAAACTCAAGGTGGTGATCGGCAAATTGCCGTCGGATGGAGTGACGTTGGTCGAGATTCTGGATCTTGTTGGGAAGGACAGTCTCATGCTTCTCACCGGTTTCCTTTCGCTCGTTTTCATCGTCCCCGTTTCGATTCCTGGTGTGAGCACGGTGTTTGGCTCCGCCATCCTGCTGATCGGCATCAACCGTCTCTTCGGCCGCAACCTGTGGCTGCCGAAGTCCATTGCGAATCGTATCGTGTCAAGCGACAAGCTCCGCGTTACATTCGACCGTGCTCTCGTATGGTTTCACCGATTGGAGCAAGTGAGTCGCCCTCATCGCCTCAACTGGCTGACGTCTGATGGCTTGATAGGTGTTCTGAATAACTGCGCTCTGATCTTGGCAGCCATCCTGCTCATGGCACCGTTCGGGATGATTCCTTTCAGCAACACACTGCCCGCCCTTGCGCTTCTCTTTCTTGCCATTGGGTTGATGCAACGGGATGGTGTCTGCATCCTGCTCGGGTATCTGTCCAACTTTGCCACAATCATCTACTTCACGGTTCTTATTGCCGCTGGTGGCATGTCCATCCGCGAGATATTACAACAGATCTTGGGCTAATTACCATGAACTGCTTAAAGAAACCCAAGACAGGTGAGCCGGACAGATTGCCCAACACTAACTGAAATCCGCCCAAAGACATTGACAGCTAGTTGCCAAAAGGTTATACTTCAGGTAGGAAAGGAGGTATAATCCTTATGCCGAATGTGAAGACCGCTATCTCAATACAAGAGTCTCTGTTCAAGGAAGCTGAAGCTCTGGCTCGCGAATTGGAAATCTCGCGCAGCCAACTATTTACCATGGCACTTGAGCGTTTTGTCAAGCAACATGAAAACAGACAACTTCTTGAGCAAATCAACGTAGCCTACAGCGAGGCGCCCAATCCCGATGAACAAGCCTATCAAACACGCATGAAAGACTACCATCGGCGATCCGTGGAGGGTGAATGGTGATCAACCAGGGAGATATTTTCTGGATAGACCTTGGCGCACCTTCTGGGTCTGAGCCAGGCTATATGCACCCCCACGTTGTCGTCCAGAACAATCTCTTCAACCAGAGCCGGATCAATACGGTCGTAGTTTGCGCACTGACCTCAAACCTTAAGCGAGCGGAAGCTCCAGGAAATGTCTTGCTTGCTCCTGGCGAAGCCAATCTCCCGAAACAAAGTGTCGTCAATGTCTCTCAGATTTACACCGTGGACAAGCGGGACTTAGTTGAGAAGATTGGCACGCTCTCAAGCAAGCGGGTGCGAGAAATTCTAGATGGTATTCAGCTTTTGCTAGAACCACGTGACGTTAAAGAATGACGGCAGACTTCAGTTGATAGGGAGTTGCCGAGTATGCTCAAATGTCTCCAGGTTATTTCAAAAAATCACCTGGCTTACCTAAGAGATAGAAATTTCCAATTTGTTAAGAATCTTCAAGAAAGAGGCATTGATTTCAGTGCGCCGGAAGGAGATGTTGTCCACAAGTAAAGAATTGACCTCTGGTGGAAAGAGGTGAAGTTTCAGACACCGGGCCGAATTGAAGATCAAAAACGCGCTTTCTTTCTCACAGCTTCTAGAGAGAGCTTCTGGCAGTTTGTCCCGACGAGTTGACCGTAAGCTTTCAGTAAACCCTGTTGCGACTAGGAAGTGCGGAGTTCCCGGCGGAAG
>NZ_BLRZ01000106.1 GCF_013281975.1 Candidatus Hakubella thermalkaliphila
CTCCTCTCCCACGGAGATGGCCAGGGTACCCAGTCCTACTGGCCCGCCCCCAAACTTCTCGATGAGGGTGCTCAATAGCTTATGGTCCAGACTATCCAGTCCCATTTCATCCACCTGGAGCATTTGAAGGGCCTCCATGGCTATATCTTTGTCGATCCTCCCGTGAGCCTTAACCATGGAGTAGTCCCAAACTCTCTTCAAAAGCCTATTGACAATTCTGGGTGTGCCTCGGGATCTCCTGGCCAGCTCCCTGCCTCCCTCCTCGTCGACCTCCACCCCCAGAATTCTGGCCGAACGGAGGACAATCTCCATCAGATCGTCTGTGGAGTAATAGTCCAGCCGGATGTTAACCCCGAACCTGTCCCTAAGAGGAGAAGTAATCAGGCCGGACCGGGTAGTCGCTCCTACCAGGGTAAAAGGTTGTAGATCAAAGCGAAGGGATCGAGCCGAAGGACCTTTCCCGATGATGATATCCATAACGCAGTCTTCCAGAGCAGGATAGAGGATCTCTTCTACCGCCCGGTTGAGACGGTGGATCTCATCAATAAAGAACACGTCGTTACTTTCCAAATTGGTCAACATGGCCGCCAGATCCTTCTTATTCTCCAGAGCTGGGCCAGAGGTAATCCTGAAGTTCACCCCCAATTCATTAGCAATAATTCCGGCCATGGTAGTCTTGCCCAGACCCGGAGGTCCAGAGAGAAGGACATGATCAAGAGCTCCCCCCCTTATTTTAGCCGCCTCAATAAAGACAGAGAGGTTTTCCTTAATCCGCTCCTGGCCCACGAATTCCCGTAGATATCTGGGCCTCAGGCTTCGATCTAGCTCTATCTCCTCTTCCCGGAGAGCGGCTGGAGTGATCCTTTCCTCCATTTCTTCTCCCAATAGCTAATTATATCTTGTGTCTTAGGGCAAACTTAACCATGTCTTCCACAGATGGCCTCTCAGGGCCTTCCTTCCTATAAGATTTAAATATGCTGTCTACATCCCTGGAAGTGTAGCCCAATTCCAGAAGAGCGGCTCTGGCATCTGCGTAGGCACTTCTTTCTTCCTCTGACATCCCCACCTCGGCCGCAAATTCCAGCTCCGGAAGGCCGATTTTTTCCTTCATCTCCAGAATAAGCCGGCTGGCTGTCTTTTTGCCTATTCCGGGAACCGTAGAGATAAACTCCACATCCCTGGTCATGACTGCTCTTCTGAATTCATCCACGGAAAAGAAGGACAAAATGGCCATGGCTACTTTTGGTCCAATCCCGGAGATACTGATCAATTTCTCGAAAAGCTGTCGCTCTTCCTTACGAATAAAGCCGTACAGACGCAGAACATCCTCACGAAGATAGGTGAAAGTATATAGCCTGATGGGACTCCCCTTTTCCGGCAGGCTCGCTAGAGTCCTGGCAGAAACGACAATCTCGTAGCCAACCCCGTTGACGTCGACGATGACGCAGTTGTATCCTTTCTCCTCAATCCTCCCTTTTACTGAGCCGATCAACTTAACCCCTTCATCAGAGAGTCCATTTTAAAGGAGTTAAGATGACATATGGCCACCGCCAGAGCATCAGAGGCATCATCCACTGCGGGGACATCGTTCAGAGAAAGGAGCTTTTTGACCATAGATTGGACCTGCCTTTTCTCGGCCCTTCCGTAACCTACCACAGCCTGCTTGACCTGCAAGGGGGTATAATCGGCTACCTGGATGTTTTTTCTTTCCGCAGCCAGGAGAACCACTCCTCTTGCTTGGCCTACCGAAAGAGCTGTCTTGACATTGACATTAAAAAAAAGCTCCTCAACAGCTACCTGGTGAGGAGAAAAGCGCTCCATCAGATCCATAAGTTGGTCATATATCTTGCCCAATCTTTGGGAGGAACTCAGGCGAGGTGAGGTGTAAATACAGTCATAATAAAGGGCCGTGAACTTACCCTCTCGGCCCTCCACTACACCTACTCCCGTAATAGCTGTCCCGGGATCGACGCCCATGACTATCATGTTGTCTCCAAGCAGGTTATCCCTCCCAGGTCAACTGAGCCATTACCTGGTCGGGAATCTCAAAGTTGACGTAGACTTCCTGTACGTCATCATGATCCTCCAGCGCCTCGACAAATTTGAGGACTTTCAGGGCCTTTTCGCTATCCAATCTGATCTGGTTCTTGGGGAGAACCGTCAGTTCCGCCGACTCGATCCTTAGGCCCTGCTGGAGAAGAAATTCCTTAACCCTATTGAGATCGGAAGCTGGAGTTACAATCTCATAGCTGGCACCGGCAGGCGAAATATCCTCTGCACCCGCCTCTATGGCCATTAACATGATAGTATCCTCATCCAGATCTTCACTTTTCTGAGCAACAATGAGGCCCTTTCTCTCAAACATCCAGCTTACGCAGCCCGGAGTGCCCAAATTCCCATGATAGCGGGAGAAGATGTTACGCAGGTCAGAAGCGGCCCGGTTTCTGTTATCCGTCATTATCTCAACTATTAACGCAACCCCCTCTGGGCCATATCCCTCGTAGGTCATTCTTTCATATTTGGCTCCGGAGATCTCACCGGTCCCCTTCTTAATAGCCCTCTCGATGCTCTCCTGAGGCATATTGTACTCTTTGGCCTTCTCAATGGCCGCGGCCAGAGTAGCATTCAGATCAGGATTGCCCCCTCCTTCTCGAGCGGCTACAGTGATGCTCCTGCTCAATTTACCAAACATCTGTCCTCTCTTGGCGTCCTCTTTGGCCTTTTTGCGCTTTATAGTTGACCATTTGGAGTGTCCGGACATTACCTCTCCTCGCCTTAGTAACGGGTGCCTGTCTCCTTCAATTTATGGGACTTCTCTTTAGTTAGAAAATAATCCAGATTTTCGTGTTTTGTAGGTGATGAGGCCATAATGACCAATTATGATCACTTCTTTGATCCCTTTTTGTGGTCCCTGACCATGTCTATGAAAAATTGGTGAATTCGGATATCCTGGGACAGCTCTGGATGAAAAGCTGAAACCAGAAGATTTCCCTCTCTGGCCATGACTATCTTACCCTCGACTTCAGCCATAGGGTCAACCTGATCTCTGATTTCCTCGATCCAGGGGGCCCGAATAAAAATAGCGTGGAAGACCTCATCCCCTATGCCCTTGACCTGAAGGTCCGCCTCAAAGCTATCCACCTGTCGGCCAAAAGCATTGCGGCGTGCTACCATATCCATTAACTCCAGGAGAGGCTGTCCCCCCTCTACTGTCTTCACGGCCAACAGGATAAGCCCCGCACAAGTCCCATAAATGGGAACTCCTTCTCGGCCCATCTCCTGAATGGGTTCTATGAGATCATACTTTTGCATAAGCCTGCCCATGGTAGTGCTCTCACCCCCAGGGATGATCAGACCATCTATCCCCTTCAGGTCCTCCTGCCTCTTGACCACTACCCCTTCTGCTCCACAATCTGCCACCATAAGGAGATGCTCTCGAACATCACCCTGAAGGCCCAAAACGCCTACCTTTATCCTGTCCATTTACCATCCTCGAAACTGAATCTTCTCCTGCTCGCCCAGCTTTGAGATTTCCAGGCCAGCCATAGCCCCACCCAGACCTTTGGAA
The DNA here is from genome assembly GCF_013281975.1 of Candidatus Hakubella thermalkaliphila. Classification (GTDB taxonomy): domain Bacteria; phylum Actinomycetota; class Humimicrobiia; order Hakubellales; family Hakubellaceae; genus Hakubella; species Hakubella thermalkaliphila. The sequence continues at coordinate 3,569 of NZ_BLRZ01000106.1, forward strand.
ACCCTGGCCAAAATGGCCGGATCCTGGTAGTGGATGGTGGCTTCTACAATGGCCGCTGCTCTGGCCCGGGGATTCTCTGACTTAAATATGCCCGATCCGACGAAGATACCATCAGCTCCCAATTGCATCATCAGGGCAGCATCAGCGGGCGTGGCAATTCCGCCGGCGGAAAAGTTAACTACCGGCAGCTTTTTTGTCTCCGCTACAGTGCGTACCAGCTCATAGGGAGCACCCAGCTTCTTGGCGGCTGCCATCAGCTCCTCCCGGGGAAGGCCGGCCAGCCACCTTATCTCATCCATGATGGTTCGCATATGTCTGACCGCTTCCACCACATTTCCTGTGCCAGCCTCTCCCTTGGTTCTGATCATAGCTGCCCCTTCGCCGATCCTCCTCAGAGCTTCTCCCAGATTAATAGCTCCGCAGACAAAAGGAACCTTGAAATCCCACTTATCTATGTGGTGGCCCTCGTCAGCCGGGGTCAGCACCTCGCTCTCATCTATAAAGTCTACTCCCAGGGCTTCCAAAATCTGAGCCTCCACAAAGTGGCCTATCCTGACCTTGGCCATGACCGGGATAGTGACCGCTTCCATAATAGCTTCAATAATAGTAGGGTCAGCCATCCTGGCCACACCACCTGCTGCTCTTATGTCCGCAGGAACCCGCTCCAGAGCCATTACTGCCACCGCTCCAGCTTCCTCAGCAATTTTAGCCTGATCGGGAGTGGTCACGTCCATGATCACCCCGCCTTTCAGCATCTCAGCCAGACCGGTCTTTAATTTATATGTTCCCTTCTCCATCATTTGAGATTCCTCCCTTATCTTCTGTTCTAATCATAGCTGAAGAAATGTCCGAAGACAAGAATAGTCCCACAGTCAGGATAGAGCAAGGTGGAGATCAGCCGGATCAGAGTGGACTTTCCTGATCCGTTAGGTCCTACCACGCCCAGGGTCTCCCCCCTGGCTACCTCCAGATTGATATGAGCAACAGCCACAGTAACTGGATTTTTCTGCCCTTTACCCTTGCTACTAAAAAATCCTTTCTTGAAGAAGTACTTAGAAACTCCCCGGCATTGAAGAGCTGGACTGGACATTTTACTTCCTCATCTAAAGTCAAGGGGTCCAAAATGAAAAGGCCACGGGAGATTCCCCCATGACTTCTAACTAGTTCGCACTGAAAAATAGGCTTGCCCCTGTAGGTCAGAGCAAAATTTACTCTCGGGTATTCTGCCTTTACCCTATCGACAGGTCATTTTTCAGTGTGAACTAACTAAATTCTGCTTCAGGAAATATACTCTGCGAGGGTGAACACAGCAATGCCTTTTGTCCATAAGGACGAACTTGCCTGTTCTGTGTCGTGTCTCCATAAGGGTGAATTTGCCTGTCCTTGTAACATCCAGAGCAATTTTCCCACTACTCCCCTTTTTCCCACTGTCGGTATAAATATAGCATATCCGTCAACGAGCTTGGCGGAGCCACAGAGTACCATCACCCATTTTGAGTGGAGATTCCTTTAAGGGCGCTTCCTTCCACTTCTGGTTCTGTCATTCAGACACTAGCGAAGACCAATGAGCATGATTTGGGCATAGCCTGGAAACAGGGCTTTCGATGAGCAAGATCTCAAGGTACAGAGCATAAGGTAGGGTCAGAAAGATTTTTGTCAGCGATTCCGCAACTAAAGATTTTTCTCCACAAGCTTCCTCTTCAATCGAAGCAATTTTTAACTAATTCGCCATGATGGGGCCATCACCCGTGAACCATGAAAATATGGGCTATAAAGTGACCCTCGAACCCTTGGAGGCTGCTGCATGATTGAAGGCCTATTTTCTAGGTAAATAATCTCCGCGCAAATTCGCATTCGCAGAAAGGGTTTGACTTTTTCTTTAATCTGCTATATGTGATATATAGAAGATGAAAGAGGGGGATTTAGTGGTTGTAGATATCCCTATTCTGGTTGAAGGATACCATGCTGATCAGTCAAGAACCTATGTCGTTGGAAAGGCCAGGGATGAGACGGAGAAACTTTTTTAGTCCTTAAGGGAGATTGCTGACCATTTAATAGAACATATCAAACCAGGCATGAGATGTTCTGATATTTATAATGGCTATTAAGAAGGCTAAAGAACTTCATGCAGAGAAGCCGTTCTTAAATTTTGGGGGCGGCCGAAAGTCAAAGATGATTGGCCATGGGGTAGGCCTTGAAGTGAATGAACCACCCACACTCTCCAACTATGACGATTCACAAATCTCGGATGGCTTTGTATTTGCTTTAGACATGAAAATATGGGCTATTTTCTAGGTAATTTCGGTGAAAGCCAATTTACTTATGGAGGGAGCTGTTCTATGGGAGGGTATGCGAGGAAGATTTTAGCCCAAGTTCCGCAGAACCCCGCTTTTTGGGGTATTTTTTGGGGCCGCAAGGGGCC
>NZ_BLRZ01000107.1 GCF_013281975.1 Candidatus Hakubella thermalkaliphila
ACCGAGGCCTTTGTGTCCAGAGGGTAGAGGGAACTTCTTGCGCCAGGTAAACACGGGGTTTACTGAAAGCTTACGTTAAAGAAGCCATTTGTGAATTACGATCCAGACGGCGATGTTCTGTATATCGTGGCCCAAAAAGGTGAAGAAGAGGAGTTTGTGGAAATTGCACCAGGGGTAAATGGGGAATTGGATGCTGAGGGGAAAGTCGTTGGAGTAGAAATCCTAAATGCCTCAAGGTTCTTGAGCTCCCTCATAAATCCATTGCATCAGAAGCAGATCCAGCTCCAGTCCTAGACTCTAGCGAATATGTAGAAGTGGGGGCGGTTCGTGCTTTTGACAGTTTCTCACCCTTCTTCTGGGCTTGGCCCGGAGGGCTTGGGGCCTCAGGTGCATACTCTCCTTTATTGATTTGGTTCTGTTTCCTTTCTTCATGATCTGGTGTGGGGCTCCTCACCGGGGAAATCTCTTTCGGGCCCTCCTTATTGGCCTCATCATCATGGGCCTGATCCTTTTCATCAGTACTGACCTGGCTCCTCTCTTCAGAGAGACTGGGGAGATGGCCGGTCTCTCCTTCCCCGAGGGCTATGGGGAGGTCTCCAGCCTGGACGCCGGCTCTCATGTGGTGCCCTGGCTGCTTGTGCGGGTGATCAGTCCGTTCTATGGATTTGACTGATGTGGAAGCACAAAAAATTGGCAAGTCCGTAGGAGATATATTATACTTATGCAGAACTGCTGTCTTCCAAAACAAGAAGAGGGCGCATCTACATATGGGTATAGTAAATAGCATTTATAAGAAAAAGATGAATCTCCAGCAGCAACGGAGAAAGGAAGCTTTAAGAGAGGCCAAACACATAGCCCGTATCCTGGGAGAACGATTTGGAGCTAAAGAGGTTATACTCTACGGTAGTCTGTCTCAAGAAAGATACTTTGATATGGCTTCTGATATTGATATTGTGGCCAAAGGACTCGGCGATCAATATCTTAAAGCCTATGGATACTGTTTAAGATTAAGCGAGTTTAATCTTGATATCAGGGCATATGAAGATCTGCCTGACCAGTATAAGAACCAAGTTAATAAGCAGGGGAGGTGTTTATATGCGAAGAAATGAGAGCGAGAAAAATGAGATAATTAGTTTCCTTGAGGAGGAATTGAGTAATATTACTCGATTATTGGATGAAATATCTGAGTGTAAAGATAATAGTCGGGTTTACAGAAGGGCAAAGGGTTCAATATTGCATGATTTTTATAATGCCTGTGAAAGAATCTTTGAAACTATCGCTCGTAGAATAAATGGAGGATTATCTCTAACCCAGCAATGGCACAAAAACCTCCTTTATCAGATGACTATAGAAATCAAGGGTGTGAGACCAGCAGTATTATCCAAAACACTGGCTGCTGAATTAGACGAATATTTGGCCTTTAGACATCTTTTTAGAAATATTTATGGTTTCGAATTAGAAAGCAAAAGACTGGACAAGTTAGTAGAAAAGTTCGCTAAGACAGCAAAATCTTTTCAACAGGAGATACAGGGTTTCATAGATAAGCTATAACTGGACAGTCCTCTGATTTATGGGTCTGATCCTTTTCATTGACACCGAACCTGGCTTCTCTCTTTAAGGAGACCGGAGAGATGGCCGGTCTCTCCTTTTCGGAGGACCAGGGGGGAAGGTCTTGGGTGTAGACGCTACCTCTCATGCACTGTGGGGATTTTGATCTGGGCGAAGCAAAAAGGTCACATCAAGAGTCTTCGACAACAACTTGATGATCTGTAAGAGAAAGCAAGGTTTAGAATCAGTAGCCAGGTCTATGAAAAATCTCTGCAGGTGGTTGAGGGAGGAAGTCTTTAAGGAGATGTACGGCCAGCAATGAGTCTCCGCTAAGGGTAATGCTGGATGCTAATGTGCTTATTGCGGGCATCCGTGTGCCCGCTGGCCCTACGAGGTGCTACAGCATGCTCTGGCCCAAGACTATGTTCCCGTTCTATCCGTCCAGGTGATCAGGGAGGCCAGGGAACATCTTGGTGGCCCTCGCCAACGTCAGGCCTTGGAATATTTTGTTTCGTAACAATCTTCTTTGATAGCAAACCCAAGTACATCTGCTACCTGATTTTTACCCACAAGGGGCAGCTTGCGGAGGTTATTTGTACCTTGAACATACATATCAAATATTATAAAATAATATTAAATGAGCACGGTTATTGATACCTCCACATTAATATCACTGGTAAGAATAAGCTATCTTGAGCTTATCCCCAAGTTAAGAGAAACAGTACTCATACCTGAGGAGGTTTATGAGGAAGCAGTTGTCACAGGAGAAGAAAAAGCTTTGGCCGATGCGACGGTCATCAAACAATTCATAACTACCTATGGGGTCAAGATAACCAGGGTCAAGGATGATTTTATCCAGAAACTAAAAGGGAAAATAAATAAGACTCTTACCAAAGGCGATGAGGCAGTTATTGCCTTGGCCCTGCAGGAAAAAGTAAAAGAGATCATAACCGATGATGAGGGTCTTGCTAAGATTGCCATGGCCTTAGGTTTCAGGATTAAGGCCTCCCCTGATTTGCTACTGGAAGGGCTAAAGGACAAGCTTATGAGCTTTCAGGATTTTGAGAGCTTTATCAAGTGGTTAGTGGTAGAGAACAGATTAAGTTCAATAGTGGCAGAACTTTATCTTATGGAGGGCAAGAAAAATGCTAAAGACTAAAGAACTGGTTAGAACTAACGTAATGCTTGACCGGGAGCTCCTGAAGTCCATCGATGAATTTGCAAAGGACATGGCTGAGGACAGATCAACAGCCATAAGGCAGCTTCTAAAGAAGGCAATTTCTGAAGAAAAGGTGGCTCTTGCGGTCAAGAAATTCCAGGAAGGTCTTTCCTTCAGGAAGGCTGCTGAGATGGCCGGGCTTGATTACTGGGACTTTCAGTTTGAACTTGATAAAAGGGGTATTCCTCTGGTTTCTTCCCTCTCCTTTGCCAGGAGGAGAATAAAAGGATAGCAAAACCCCTGACCTGGCTTCTCTCTTTAGAAAGACCTGAAAGATGGCCGGTCTCACCTTTTCGGAGGGCTATGGGGAGGTCTCCAGCCTGGACGCCGGCTCTCATGTGGTGCCCTGGCTGCTTGTGCGAGTGATCAGTCCGTTTTATGGTTTAGACATGAGTATTGGCGAAATCGAAATAAGATAAACCCATCAGAGGATTTTGGATGCTAACGATTTGACTGAATGGAGGTACTTTCCTCATGTGGTATGCTACAATAAATGCTAAGCTATAAAGAGGTTGGGGTGAGGGTTCTTCAGCCTATCTATGATGACATAAAAAGCAAAGGAGTGTAAGACGATGAAGACCGTGCAAATCGAACTTCCAGATGCGGTCTTGCTTTCCCTGAAGGAGACACCAGAAGAGTGCTCTCGTGAATTACGCATGGCAGCGGCCGCTAAACTGTATGAACTGGGTAAGCTGTCTTCAGGACGAGCGGCTGAATTGGCTGGTTTGTCTCGGATCAGCTTCCTTCAGGCACTAGGACGTTATGGCGTTTTTGCGTTCGATCTGACAACTGAGGAACTTGAGCGAGACATGCGAAATGCCTGAGACAGTAATCTGTGATACTTCGCCGATTTTCTACCTCTATCGCCTGCGCCAGTTAGATTTGCTTAAGAGACTATAGGGGGTCATCGTTGTTCCCCAACCAGTTATTGATGAAGTGGAATTAACGAGGCAAGCGGGGTTATGCGCAGACAGATGCCGGGCCATCGGAAAAGCTACAATATTTGGGATCAGATGGTACCCAAAATTCGCACGAAATAGGAGCTAATATTTTTGAAGAAGGTGGTCTATGCAGGACATCTGAAGTTAAGGTTAGCCATAAGAAATATCCCCTTTGAAATACCCGAAAAAATATACAGAGAAGCGCTTGAGCATTACTATGATAGAGACACAGATCACAAAATAGCGACAAAAAGCTTGAGATTTAGAGAAAAGACAAAGGAAGTTATGATTGCTTACGATGAGTTTCCAGATCGGGTGGAGATTATCACCATTCATCCACTTAAGTCTAAGCAGAAGCAGCAGCGGATAGAAAACGGGAGATGGAAAAGGCTATGAACGAGAGGTTAAAGAAGCCATTTGTGAACTACGATCCAGACAGCGATGTTCTGTATATCGTCGCTCAAGAAGGTGAAGAAGAGGAGTTTGTGGAAATTGCACCAGGGGTAAATGTGGAATTGGATGCTGAGGGGAAGGTCGTTGGAGTAGAAATCCTAAATGCCTCAAGGTTCTTGAGCTCCATCATAAATCCATTGCATCAGAAGCAGATCCAGCTCCAGTCCTAGACTCTAGCGAATATGTAGAAGTGGGGGCGGTTCGTGCTTTTTGACAGAGTGTTGACTGGAGATTGCAGAATCTTCAAAAAAGAAAGCGGCAAAGTTGAAGGAGAACATGTTTATAATGCACTCCATCCGGGAAAGGAGGGTGGCAACATCTGGCTCATAGAAGAAGGGGGAGACTACGATCTGACCTTAGAATATCGGGGTATGGATCGCCTTATGGTCTTACGATGGGCTAGCCTGGCCGCCATGCCTCTTTACCCCATACTGGTTACCCTGGATCTCTGGCCGCTGAGGAAAAGCAGAAGGTACTTTCCTCACCTTCAATAAGAGCTTCTGGAGATTATTTACATCTTGAACCATAGCAGAGGCAAGTGCAAAACTATCGGCATAAGAGATACTATATTGAGCCTTATATTCCGCTGCCTGGAATATCAATTCATTCGGCACAGGAAGAATAGCAAAGTTCAATCTTTCAGTATGGGCGAGGACTTCCAACTTTTTCTGGTCGCCAAACTCCCCTTTGGTTGAATAGATGATTTCACCTAAGTTGATAGCGTTGATGTATTTTGTAAGACCAGTCTCCTTTATATCTTCGAGAAGGTGAAGAATCTTTTCGTAGCCTTCTTCCTTTTGAAAGAGATAACAGCAACCAAGGTTCGGTCATCGATTTTTTGAAATAGTTTCTTTACATGGGCATAACGCTCTGCTTCCATCCCTTCTCCGAAGAGAAAGACATCGATGACTGAACTGTCCAGATATACTTTCACGACACTTTTCTCAGAATCTCTTGATGACGCTGAACAAGTTCCGCAAGGGTCTGGGAAAGGGCCAGAGCCACAGCAGCTAGACCCTGATCCTCAAGGAGAGCCATGCTTTTCTCCTTGGCCTTCTGGCTGGCTTCCAAGATATCGGTTGTTTTTAAGAAATCTTTGTAGTCCTGACCCCCCATGAGAACCACTCCTTGAACTCTAGTAATACCTAAGGGTATAGACTTCGTACATTATAGCATAAGTGGCGAAGAGAAACCGCTCTACCAGGCTGACAGTTGTCCACAATTTCTGAGGCCCTCTGATTTTGTTCAGAGCCAGTTTTGACTCCAAAGTCTACCATGTACACCGTGCCGCTGATTATAGTAACCATAGCTACAATCACGCTCAAGGTAGTCACTAATGTCTTTCCCATGAGGCCACTTTCTTCTGTTCAATTTGATCGCTATTGCACTCGGAAACTACTTCTTACAGCGCTGATTTGCAGCTACGCAGTTGCTCTGGAGGGTGTCCAAAAACTAAGGGCATTTTGCCCAAGGTGGGGAATTACTCCTACATGAGATCTGATTTTGAGGTCAATGTGGGAAGTTTTATGCGAAATTAGCTCCTTTTTAGGGGCGAAGTGGGAGATGAGTTTTTGAAATTGGAGTTTTTAGACAGCCTCTCTGGACGCTGGCTCGCAT
>NZ_BLRZ01000108.1:0-4409 GCF_013281975.1 Candidatus Hakubella thermalkaliphila
CCTGGCAAAATCCTCTCCTACCTCCCGATCGATCAATTCTAAATTAAGTTTCACTCCAGAAGGTGTCTTTACTTCCACTCTTTCTATTTTCTTCCCCGTGCTAAGCATAATCGCCGCTGCTTTAGCCGTAGCCTGAGCACAGGTACCCGTGGTGAAACCTTTTTTAAATCCCTTCTCAGTTTTATTCATCCCTGGTTAGAAATCCTCCATTAAGGACTGTTGGATATTCGAGACATTAGCTCCTGCCTGGTCTTAGGAGGCGGCATGTCAGCCACTACCCATCTCTTCCTTTTTAACTCATCGTAAACATCTATTAGCCAGGGCTTGTTTAAATCCGCTTCCTTTAAAAGACTTTCGTTTTGAAATACTTCTTCCGGAATCCCCTCTCCCGCCACCAGCCCTTGATTCATCACAAAAATATAGTCGGCCCAGGAATAGGCCAGGTCTACATCATGCGTGGAAAAAATGATAGTCACGCCTTCTTGATTAATTCGGTCAAACAAATCCATTATGCGCGCCGCATTTCCGGGATCCAGCCAGGCGGTGGGCTCATCACAGATAAGCACCGTGGGCTGCATGGCCAGTATATCGGCAATGGAAACCAGCTTCTTCTGGCCGTAGCTCAAGAAATGTGTGGGCCTATCCTTTAGTTCAACAATTTCAGTGGCCGCCATGGCCTGGTTAACCCGCCTCAAAACATTTTCTCTTGATAATCCCAGATTCAACGGGCCGAAGGAAATTTCTTGCAATACACTGGCCGAGAAAAGCTGGGTGTCGGGATCCTGAAAGACAATGCCTACATTCTTTCGTAACTCTAAAAGAAAAGCGTGGCTATAGCAGATATCTCGCCCTGCAAAACGTATCTTTCCCTTCGTGGGCTTTAAGATGCCGTTAAAGTGCAGAAAAATGGTGGTTTTACCGGCGCCGTTAGGACCTAAAACGGCCGTCTTCTTACCCTTAGGGATACCCATAGAAACCCCTCTTAAAGCCTTTGTACCGTCGGGGTACTCAAATTCAATGTCCCTGGCCTCAAGAATGACCTCCGGCAGAAAGAACACCCCCCGTCCACAGAGCCAGGATAACCAGCCCAAGGTCAATAAAAGCCACCAGCGCTACATTTTTCTTTGAAAAGGCATAAGGCAGCTCAAGCACATTGAGTTCCCCCCTATAACATCTGGCCATAAGGGTGGTATAGAGCATTTGCGAGTTATGGTATGATTTTGTAAAAAGGTTTGAAGCAAGCTGGGCCATTGAATAATACGATGTTTTTATGGAGGCATACCCGCAGCGAGAAGACTGGGAGATGTAAACTTTGTCTGCAGTTTCTATAAGAACGAAAATATAGCGGTAAATAAGGTTCATTAACTCAATAAAGAGACTAGGGACCTTAAGCCTTTTAAGCACAGAAATAATTTGTACCATGGGGGTGGTCAGGGAAAGAAAATAGAGACAGGAAATGGCTCCAAGAGACTTCCAAAATAAATTTACGGCCGTTTGAAGACCACCAGCCGTAACGCCAAGGGTAAAACCCCAGATCTTAACACCCCACAGGAAAGAAAACGGCTCGCCGGAAAAAGAAACGGCAATAGTAAGCACGCCTAAGATTAGAAACGACATAGGTATGGACATAAGCTTAAGATAAAACCGCATCGGTATGCCTGCACGCAAGATAACCACCCCTGCCATCAACAAAGTAATGACCAGGGAGGTTATCAGCGAGGAAGCAGCCAGACCGATAATCAACGTGATCACCGCAAAAGCAAACTTTTCTACCGGATGGGTAAAACGTAACCGGTTAGAATAAGCATACTGGTCGATTCTAAGCATATCTTAAAGACCCTTTTTTTTCGCCGTCACGTATCCCAGATAATAGCCGATAAATCCTGCCCCAATCGCTGCCTGGAGAGCAAAGAGTAGGCTTTCTATTTCCCCGCTGGGCGGCTCCCAGATGGATTGAAACCATGGTTCATAGTCAGGCTGGATCTGGGTAATTAGTTCCTGGGCCTGCCCGTCAGCACCACCAAACTCGGCACCGCTTTTAATTATCAAGGGGAAAATGGCCAGAGCAAGTACAAAAATTATCAGAATTATGTTTTTGATCCTTACACTCATCAAATCTTCACCCCCTTAGAAGAAATATTCTGGGAGGAAATAAGCGATAGAGCCTGCAGTTCAGGCTTACTGTATGCAACTAATAAGTTAAAAATCACTACTGTTAGAAGTCCTTCACTAATGGCCAGAGGAATTTGAGTTACGGCGAAAACACCCATAAACTTTACAAAAGACGCCATAAAACCACCGACTTCAGCGGGAAAAGCCAGAGCCAATTGCAGAGATGTGGTCACATAGGTCAATAAATTCCCCAGGGCGGCAGCCAGGAAAACACCCAGCCCGAAGGGAGCACCTGGTTTCTGGCAGATTTTATAAACTCCATAAGCCACAAACGGGCCTACCACAGCCATGGAAAAGGTATTGGCCCCCAACGTGCTAAGTCCGCCGTGGGCCAGCAGGATGGCCTGAAAAATAAGCACAATGCAACCCAGCACGCTCATCGCCGTAGGGCCGAAAAGCACTGCGCCCAGCCCCACACCGGTGGGGTGAGAAGAACTACCGGTTACCGAAGGAATCTTCAAGGCCGAAAGAACAAAGGAAAAGGCCCCTGCTAGCCCCAATAACATCTTCGTCTCCGGATGACTTTTTAACGTTTTACCTATCGAAAGGAGGCCCATAATTATAAACGGTAGCGTTACTATAGCCCAAAACACAGACCATCCAAGGGGAAGAAATCCTTCCATAATGTGCATGGCATAAGCACGAGAGGGATTCCCCCAAATTAAGAGAAAACTTACCCCGAAAATTAAGAGTGTCTTTGGCGGAAGCGCAAAACCCAATTTTTTGGCTAACTTATTGCTCAACTCACCTTCGAAAAAGGCGCTAAGCATTGGCTTTTGAGCTTTTTGCAGGAGCGCCATCTTTGATCGATTAACATACATTTTGAGTTACTCTCCTTTCACTTCTGTCATTTTTAATAAGGCATTGACAATGGCTACGGCCACACTACTTCCACCTTTTCCCCCCTGATTAGTAATAAAGGGAACAGGAAGAGTTATTAACTCTTTTTTAGACTCAGCCGCCCCCACAAATCCTACTGGAACACCGATGATCAAAGCAGGCCTTGCCTTACCCTTCCTGACCAGATCACAGACCTCAAATAAAGCAGTAGGCGCATTGCCGATGGCTACAATACCCCCGTCCATCAATTGATGGGCCTTTCTCATAGATATTGCCGCTCGAGTGTACCCAGACTGAGATGAACTTTGGACCACTTCCTGATCATTTATCAAACAGGCTACCGCTCCCCCAAAGCCACTTAAGATTTCTCTCCTGATTCCGACTTTCACCATGTTCACGTCAGTAACTATATTTTTCCCTGTTCTTAGAGCTGCAAGCCCTGCTTCTATAGCGCAGGGGTGGAATATTAGCCCCCTGGCATAATCCAGATCTACCGTGGCATGAATTACTCTTTTTACCACCTCCTTTTGCTCTTTCGGCAAATTCAAATCAGCCAAAAGCCCCTCTATAATTTTGAAACTTTTATCTTCTATTCTTTGGGGATCTACAATCTTCTTCATTGGGCTATTGCTTCCTTAATTCGATCCAGGACGATTTCGCCAATCCTGGGGTCTGCTCCTAAATTTCTGGCATACACGAAATCAATACCGTCATACTTTCCAGCTTCTCTTTTAATCATTTTGGGAATATCTATGCTGACGTGACTGCCCATAAACAGGAAAAGGGGAACGATAACCACCCTCCTGCATCCCTTTTGGACAACATTTTTTATGCTCTGGGACAGATCAGGTTGACCAAATTGTAGATACGCCGGATCTACAATATCCCATCCTTTTTTCTTGATCATCTCTACCACTTCATGGATAGCATCATTGGCTTCTCTCAATTTGCTTCCATGACCCAGTATTACGATCCCTGTTTTCGATTGCGACTTCAATCTTTATTCCCTTCTTGATAATTTATACTCCCGGCAGCTCTCTATAAATTTTTTGGCAAAATTAACATTGGAAGCAAAATGTAAATGCACATAACTGGCTAAGACGTTCCCTCTGATCAAACCATCCAGAAGAAGTTCTTGTTTACTATTTCTCATCCTGTAGGCGAAACAGATATCCTTGGGAATAGCGGCAAGATAAGACCAGTGAAACACATGTCCTCTATTTCTCTCTCCTTTGTGGCTTAATATATTATTCTTCACCGTCTCAATCTCTACATAACCAAGCGAGTGTAGTTTAGCTGCCATTTTAACTGTGCCGGAGAAGACTCCAACCATTGGGAAAATCCCTTCTTTAAAATCGACTAATTCTTCCATGAGGTACATCAGTCCTCCGCACTCA
>NZ_BLRZ01000108.1:4580-5756 GCF_013281975.1 Candidatus Hakubella thermalkaliphila
CCTAAGCTCCTCAGGATATCCAGGTTATCCTGGTAATAGAAGCTAAAGGCCTTGTCCAAAGCTAAAGCTATAGTTACTTTATCCGAGGGGGATTTTGTAACGAAGATCTCTTTCTCAAACTTGGGAAGAGCCCTGGCCGACTGGCTTATCTTAAGAACCTTATCCAAATCTATATTCTTATCCACCAGGCTTGCCAACCTGTCACAAAAAGACCTCTGCAATAGCTCCTTCTCCTGAGTAGGGATAAGGCCTAGATGTCTTTCTGGCAAATGTAAATTTTTATCTCGAGGCAGAAATCCCAATACCGGAATTCCGGTCTTCTCTTCGATGGAATTCTTGGCCTCCTGGTAGTGGGTAGAGCTTCCTATGTTATTCAGGATTACTCCGACAATGCGTACCTCTTTATCAAATTTTTGGTAGCCTAAAACTATTGCTCCAGCACTTCTGGATAAAGAGTGCGCATCCACAATGAGAATCACCGGACATCTGAGGATCTTGGACAAAAGGGCAGTACTGCCCTTTTCGCTCCTATCGCTCACCCCATCGTATAGACCCATTACGCCTTCAATAATGGATACATCTGATTTTATGGCCTGTCTCTCGAATAGCTCAAAGATCGTATCTGGCGAAAGCAACCAGCTGTCAAGGTTGCGACAGGCTAGACTAGTTACCTGAGTATGGTAAGTGGGGTCAATATAATCTGGGCCTACCTTAAAGGGTTGGACCTTCAGGTTGCGCTTTTTCAAAGCCAACATTATTCCCAGAGCCACAGTGGTCTTGCCTACGCTACTATTTGTCCCCGCTAAAATAACCCTTGGATGCCTCACCGAAAAACTACCCCTTAAGAAAACAAAATTGGAAATACAAGACCTGCCATCTAAAATGTCTTCAGGATATCTGCTCTATCTCTATGTTTTTGATTGTTCAAAGACGGGTTAGAACTCTATCCCCCTCCTGGCCCTTATACCTTTGTTAAAGGGGTGCTTGACTTCCCTCATCTCAGTGACCAAATCAGCCATTTCCACTATCTTGGGATGGGCATTGCGACCGGTCAGAACCAGCTCCATGAAATCCGGTTTTTCCTTAATAAGGCCAATAACCTCATCTAGAGTTATCAGCCTCCGATCCAGAGCCACATTGATCTCGTCCAGAACTACCAGGTCATACTCCCCTTCC
>NZ_BLRZ01000109.1 GCF_013281975.1 Candidatus Hakubella thermalkaliphila
GAAGTAAAAGAAAATGAACGGCAAGTGAAAAACAAGACAAGCAGACGTGTTGTGAAGATTACAAAGGGCCCTTGGGAATTTCTTATTTACAATTCGATGGGGCATCTCGTGTGTGGTGAGAGCCACTCTGATCTCGATGTGCAGCAGAAGCTGAAAATAAAGACATTAAGCTATTACAAAGATGAGACAGGAATTGAGAGAGTGGTCGGGTCCTTTCGTGTTGCCCCTGACGAGCGCTTCTATGGATTTGGAGAGAAATTCACAACTTTGGACAAGAGAGGCCAAAAGATAATTGCCTGGAACGTAGACGCTTTGGGTGTAGGAACCGAAAAATCATATAAGAACGTGCCCTTTTTCATGAGCACGAGAGGCTATGGGGTGTTTATCAACTCCTGTGGTAGGGTCACATACCATATGGGGGATCTGTCCAATGTCTCCTATACAATCGAAGTAGAAGATCGTAAGCTCGACTACTATCTCCTCTACGGTCCTAGCTTTAAGGAGATCTTGGGTCAGTATACTGAAATCACTGGCAAGGCTCCGGTGCCCCCCAAGTGGTCCTTTGGGCTTTGGATGTCAAGGTTTTATTATAGGTCCAGAGACATGGTAGAAACCGTCTGTGATAATCTTAGAAGATGCGATATTCCATGTGACGTAATAAATCCGGACGTGTATTGGATGCGAGACCGCATGCTTTGCGATTTCACGTGGGATGAGACACGTTTTCCTAGTCCTGAAGACATGCTCTCCAGGATGGAAGAGAAGGGTTTCAAGCTCTGTCTTTGGGAACACCCCTACGTGTCCGTGGCGAGCGAGATGTTTAAAGAAGGAGAAGACAAAGGGTATTTTGCCACCAAAGAAGATGGCTCTGTTTATGAGATATATTCGGGACTGCCAGCAGCCATGTCCCCAGAAGAGGAGTTTATGGATTTGTCCAAGGATCTGCCTTCTGCTCCACCCAATGGAATTGTCGACTTCTCTAATCCCGAAGCGGTGAACTGGTATAAAGACAAACACCACCCCCTTTTGAGGATGGGAGTGAAAGTCTTCAAAACAGACTTTGGAGAGGAGATTCCAGAGGACGCCCATTTCTATAATGGCATGAGGGGGAAGGAAATGCATAACCTCTATCCTCTCCTCTACAATAGGGCAGTCTTTGAGGTAACAGAGGAGGTCACTGGGAGAGGTCTCGTCTGGAGCCGTTCGGCCTGGGCTGGCTCACAAAAATATCCTGTCCACTGGGGAGGTGATCCACAAACTGATTTTCCTAGCCTGGCCTGTACACTCAGGGGAGGGCTGAGCTTGGGTCTCTCGGGAATTCCCTTTTGGAGCCATGACATTGGGGGTTTCGCAGGGCCTAGACCCAGTCCTAAGCTCTACATTCGATGGGCCCAGTTTGGGCTTTTGAGTTCTCATGCCCGCTGTCATGGCATTACTCCTAGGGAACCCTGGGAGTACGGAGAGGAGGCCCTAAGTATATTTAGGTTCTACGCCAAACTGAGATATAGGCTCATACCTTATCTCTATTCGTACGCTCACGTAGCCAGCAAGACTGGATTACCGTTGATGCGGGCCATGGTTTTAGAGTACCAAGATGATCCTAATACTTACGACAAAGACCTGCAATATATGCTTGGTCAGGAACTTCTTGTGGCCCCCATCTTCGATGAGTCGGATAAAAGATACCTCTATCTTCCGCCAGGGAGGTGGATAGACTACTGGAATGGCAATGAATACGAGGGACCGGGAACAATATATTATGAGGCACCAATAGACAAAATTCCCCTCTTTGTGAAGGCTGGGGCCATCATTCCCATGGGACCGGAGATGAGCTACGTGGGGGAAAAGCCCTTTGATCCCATCACCCTGGACATCTACCCTCATGGGCTTTCTGAGTTTACCTTGTACGATGATGATGAAACTACTACCTTTCGTTGCCAGGGTAGCCAAAGGGAGCTGATGTTTGAGATCACTACCTCCCCCCGAACCTACCTTCTAAAATTTAATAAGATAAGTTGTCCCACAATGGTAGAGATAAATGGAGAAAGAATAGCTTCTTGTTCCAGTTATTCTGCTCTGGAGAGTAGTCAGCAAGGGTGGTGGTGGGACCCCTCTGCTCAGCTTTATGTGAAGACCAAGGCAGAAGGTGGGGCAAGAATTAGGGTACTTTGAGTAGCAGCATATCTTTCAGTTGTCTAGCTCATGTCTCCAGTGCAGTTATCTTCTGCAGCAGTTTACAGATCTGGTTCAACCTGGCCTGGACCGACCCCGACTTCCTGGCGGTTACGATGTTCTTGACAAAAGGGAGGAACTGTTATAATCTCTAAATAGACCGGGTGGTCGATATAACTTATCTCTGGGAGCTGCTTTGTAGCACCTTTGTAGGATGTTGTAGGGCGCACAGGTCTTATAATGCATCCAGGTGGTGAGAATAGGAGCCAGGTAGATGAATCTGGCTACTTTCTCCCTATTTACCAGCCTCTGACCCAAACTAAAGAGATTCTGGATCAGGTCACCTCTGAATCTTATGCCAGATTGGTGGCCATTTTAGAACAGTTTCCTACAGCCAAAATAACCCTCAATATAAATGCTTGTCTTACTGAGACTATCTCTGAGACTTCCAGGGAGGATTCTGGTTATGAAAGGGCTCGGGCCTTGACCGATGCGGGCCTGCATTGCTGCCAGTACTGGTGGGCCAGTTGCCGACCCTCCTGGAGCACAGACATGATTGAAACTGGAGCCAGACAATTGAGGGATGCCATTCTGGCTCTTAATGTCTCTCACCAGTCTGTAAAAGAGGAGGCTCAGGAACTCTACCATGAGATTATGAGCACTGTCTGGGAGTGGCAACGCTCGGGGAAGGCCAGACGCAAAGCCCAGGCCTATCTTCGCCCCCACTCCCAGGAGAAAAAAGAAGAGGCGCGGGAATGAAGGTTGACACATTGCCTCAGTGCTCTCCTGACGGGCACCCAAGAATATTTCCTCGGCTGGCTCAGAACTAAGTTTTGCAACGAAAGGCTGGATCTAGAAGAGCAAGGAGGTGGTGGGATATAGAGAGGTGGTAGTAGGACCCTGCCTTTTTGGCAGAGAGTAGGGGGACAGATGGAGGCCCCAAATTCCCGTAATGCAGGCAAATCCTGCATTAACAAAGTGCAAATACTCAGAGAGGGGGAAAGCATGAAAAGATGGTTAGGACGGAAAAGTTTCCTGGCTGTGCTGGTGGCCCTGCTTCTTGTTCTTGGTCGGGCCGGTACGGCGCTTGCGCTCAGAGACCCTCAGGGGGCGGGTTATTTACATGATCATGGTTGACAGGTTTGATGATGCCAACACTGCAAATAATAACCCACCAGAAAGCCCAAACTTGTTTGATTCAACTAGGACAAACTGGAGGGCTTATTGGGGCGGCGACCTGCAGGGTGTGGAAAGAAGGCTGGCTTATCTCCAGGATATGGGAATACGTGGTATATGGCTTTCGCCTGTGGTGGACAACATAAATGTGTTTGCACACATCAACCAGACGGGTTACCACGGATTCTGGGCGAGGGACTTCAAGAGAATTGAAGAGCGCTTTGGAGACTCGACAGTTGGACACTGGATAGTATACAGCAACCTGATTAACTCAGCTAGCGCAAGAGGTATAGGTATAATCAAGGATTTTGCTCCCAATCATACCAGCCCCAGGGGAACAGGAGAATTCGGAGTGTTGTTCGATAATGGGGTATTTGTGACCGATCATAGGCAGGATGCTACCCGTGCGAGTCTTAATACTGTGACCAAGAGCCAGGAAAATATATTCAGGCATAACGGTGGTGTGGCTAACTGGAATAACAGATGGGAAATAAGGTACAGGGAGCTCTTTGACTTGGCAGATCTCAATCAGCATAACAACTGGGTAGATAGGTATCTTAAGGATTCGCTCGGGCTCTATTTGGACCGCGGGATCTCAGGAATAAGAATTGATGCCTCAAAACACATGGATCAAGGATGGCTTAAAACACTGGCCGACTTTACCTATGCCAGAAGAAATGTGTTTATAATGCATGAATGGTATCAACGGTTTGGTGATGAAATGTACTGGGATCTTACGCATTTTGATAACAACGATGGTATGCATGCCTTGAATATACCGTTGGCTTATGTAATTAGAGATGTTTTTGCTCATAGAACGCAGACCATGAGAAATCTGGAAGCAGCCGTGACAAGACAAGCTACCGACTTCAACTGGAATCAAAAACTGGTGAATTTTGTTGATTCTCATGACAAACCGAGATTTCTTTCCATACGCAATGACAGAGTTGCCTTCCGTCAAGCCTTGGCTTTTATACTTACTGCGCCAGGTATACCACTGATATATTATGGCAACGAGCAATATCTGCATAACGATGGTGTAAACGAGGCAGGTCAGGTTGGCGGCGATCCGTTCAATCGCCCCATGATGGCCAGTTGGGACACCACTACTGCTGCTTTCAGATTGATAAGAAGCCTTGCAGGATTGAGGCAGACGAATGAGGCGTTAAGGTACGGGCTAACTACCACCCGGCATCTTACTGATGATGTGTATGTATTTGAGAGACGCTTCTTTAACGATGTTGTTTTGGTGGCCATAAATAGGGGCGTTGCTACTACGGCTTCCAATGTACCGACGGCACTTCCAAATGGGACTTACGCCGACCACCTGGGTGGATTGATGGGAGGAACCTCAATATCTGTATCGGGTGGAAGGATAGCTTCGATGAGTTTGCCTGCTACTTCAGTTGCAGTATGGCATTTCAATTCTACACCCAACGCGCCGTGGCTGGGTAGCATTGATCCGACCATCGGCAGGGCTGGGAACAGGGTAAGAATCGCTGGGAGAGGCTTCGGTACCGCTGCCGGCCGGGTTACGTTAACTAATGGTACTGTCAGCTGGGTGGCAACTGTCAATAGTTGGTCTGATGATTTTGTTGAATTCTCAGTTCCAGCCGGAATAACGGCAGCTTTGAACACAAGGAATGTTGATGTATTTATAACAACGGCAGCAGGAACTCATAGCAACAGAGTGGCATTCGGGATACTAAGTGAAAGGCAGGTTCCAGTTGTATTTAGAGTCGAAAACACTATAGGGATGACATTGGCAACAGTAGCTGGACAACATCTGTTTTTGACCGGCAGTGTTCCGGAGCTGAGCAACTGGAGCGATAGAAGTTCAATTGCGGTAGGGCCGATGCTATGCCCCGATTGGCCAGCTTGGTTTACTATGGCCTCGGTTCCTGCAAGTAGGACTATTGAGTTCAAGCATATCAGAAGCACGCTTGGTGGCACTGGTATATGGGAAACGGGCGCAAACCATGTGGTAACTACACCTGCCGATGGAGTGGGTACCGTTGTGGTACAGGCGCGACGATAGCTGTTAACATGATCCAGATATCCGAATAAGGAGGCTGCGGGACCTTTCGGTCTTTGAGTTGGCCACCTACCTTGTGGTCAGCCAAGCGCCGGGTGGTGCTCTGTCCCTGCTGTGGGGTCAAGGTAGAAGAGCTTCAGTGGGCTGAAGCCTATCAGAGGTGCACCACCCGTTTCGCTTAAGTAGGTGGCTAAACTGTGTGAGATTGGAGAAGAGCCCTATTTTTATGAACACAATGTGGATTTCTTCCGAGTTTTGGTAGATGAGGTACGT
>NZ_BLRZ01000110.1 GCF_013281975.1 Candidatus Hakubella thermalkaliphila
TAAAGAAATTGCTCTACATATTGAACCAAGATTCTTAAGTATCGCTGTAGGGTTATTTTCAAGGGAGAGGAATTGAAAAAGACCCCCAAAAGACTTGCCATAATTGGGGCGGGCAAGGTTGGAACAGCAATAGGCCATATTCTTCAAAAGAAAGATTTTAATATTGTAGCTGTTGCCAGTCGCACCCAGGAATCGCTTGATTGCGCCCGAGACTTTATTTTTGGGTTCAAGACTCGAGATGTAGCCGAAGCCGCTAAACTCGCTGACGTCATTATCCTGACCACCAATGATGACCAGGTTGAACCAGCCTGCAGAAAGATTGCTCAAAATGGCGGATTTGATGCCCAGGATGTTGTCTTTCATGTCAGTGGTGCTCTCTCCCTTAATGTTCTTGATTCTGCTAAAGCCATTGGCGCAAAAGTTGGAAGCATTCATCCTCTGCAGTCCTTTGCTACTGTGGGAGGGGCGGTTTCTCAGTTGCCAGGTTCTGTTTTCGGCGTTACGGCAGAAAAAGAAGTTTTGACTTTAGCCAGAGACATTGTAGAAGCTTTAGGGGGAACAGCAATTGTGGTCAAAGATGAGGACAAGCCTCTTTATCATGCAGCAGCTTGCGTGGCCTCGAATTATTTTGTGGGGCTTATCCACTTTGCCCAGAGCATTTATGAAAGCTTAGGTGTCTCCAAAGAGGTAGCCCTAAAAGCACTCCTCCCTCTTATTAAAGGAACTTTGGCTAACATGGAATCTCAAGGGACAGCCGGGGCCTTAACTGGCCCTATTGCCCGAGGAGATGTGGAACCAGTCAAGCGGCACCTGGAGGCTTTTGGGAGTAAGATTCCAGAAAAAAAGAAGCTCTATTGTGAGCTTGGCAAATATACAACGCTAGTAGCTCTCGAAAAAGGCACAATTAGCAAAGACAAACAAAAGGAGCTTTATCAGCTTTTACAAGGAGGAGGCCTTGAATAAAAGGGTAACCGTAAACACGCTTATGGAAATGAAGCAGAGAGCCAACAAGATCACGATGCTTACTGCCTATGACTACATTACTTCCAGTCTTCTGGATGAGTTGGGTATCGATGTAATTCTTGTGGGAGATTCTTTGGGCATGGTGATTTTGGGCCATGAAACCACTTTGCCGGTGACAATGGAAGAAATGCTTCATCACACAAAAGCGGTGGCAAGAGCCGCCAAAAGAAGTATGGTCGTGGGGGATATGCCTTTTATGTCCTATCAAATATCTGTTGAAGAAGCGCTATATAACGCAGGACGTTTTTTGAAAGAGGCGGGTGTCCAAGCCATCAAGCTTGAAGGAGGAGAAGAGATTTGTCCTGTGGTTTTCAAGATGGTGAAAGTGGGTATCCCAGTTATGGGTCATCTTGGTGTCACTCCCCAATCAGTTCACCAGATGGGTGGGTATGCGGTTCAAGGAAGAGAAGAACAGGCGGCTAAGAAGATGATTGCTGATGCTAAAGTCCTGGAAGAAGCAGGAGCTTTTGCGATAGTTTTAGAGAAGATTCCTTCCGAATTAGCTAAGAAAATTACACAGACAATTAGGGTGCCTACTATTGGCATTGGTGCAGGACCTCATTGTGATGGGCAAGTTTTAGTAACTCAAGATTTGCTGGGAATGTTTGAGAAATTTATTCCCCAATTTGTGAAGCAATATGCTAAGTTAAGCAATGATATAAGGTCAGCGATAAGCAGCTACATCAAAGAGGTTAAAGCAGGTGAATTTCCAGGGGAAGAACATAGTTTTTAATATGGATTTTGGCCTGGCGAAAAAGAGATGAGTGGTTGTGATGAACGGCTATAGGGCCCTCGGGCTCTTGCTTTGTATTATCCGGAGCCCTTCGGCTTCACTCAGGATAAAGTTGACCAGGGGTGACGGTGTGGGCCTGAAGCAGGAGAGGGGCGGACCTTAGCCCTTTGACTTAAGGCAGAGCACCGATGAAGGTTATAAGCACAATTAAGGAACTTAGGGCAGAACTAAGCAAAGAACGTCAAGAGGGCAAGACCATTGGCTTAATTCCAACCATGGGTTATTTTCACCAGGGCCATCTTGAACTTATGCGAAGAGCACGGGAAGAATGCGCTGTTGTTGTGGTAAGTCTGTATGTGAACCCCACCCAGTTTGCACCATCTGAGGATTTTGAATCTTATCCCAGGGATTTTGAAAGAGACAAAAGGCTTGCGGAAAATGTAGGCGTTGACTATCTTTTTTGTCCTTCAAATGCTGAGATGTATTTGCCGAATCATTTAACTTATGTTGAAGTAGAGAAAATAACGAACAAGCTATGTGGAGCGTCGCGACCCCATCATTTTAAGGGAGTCACAACAGTTGTCGCCAAGCTCTTCAATATTGTAAAGCCCGATAAAGCATATTTTGGGCAGAAAGATGCTCAGCAAGTCGTGGTCATTAGAAAAATGGTCGAGGACTTGAACTTTGATTTAGAAATTGTTGTCGTGCCCACAGCAAGAGAGGAAGACGGTTTGGCAATGAGCTCTAGAAATACTTATTTGTCCGCCGTAGAAAGAGAAGAAGCTCTGGTTTTGTCTAAGTCCCTTCAGCACGCGAAAGAGCTGATTGATTCTGGCGAGCGAATTGCCCAGAAAATAAAAGAGGAAATGCAGAAACTGATAAAAAGCAAGCCGCACGTGAATTTAGAATATATATCAATTTGTGACCATAAGACTTTGGAGGAGTTATCGCGCATAGAAGGAGAAACCCTAATTGCCCTGGCAGCTAAAGCAGGCAAAGTCAGACTGATTGATAATATCGTGATAAGGGACTAAAGAGATGGGCAAGGGAGGAAGGACCACAAGAAAAGAATGCTGGATTCTGGATGCTGAGCTTTCTGGCACCTTCTATCTAGTACCTGAGCAGTTCATACGAAAATAACATATTAAGGGGACGAAATAGATTTTCCATTTTCACGCCTGAGAGGGGCCAGGGGGGCTATGGGGACGATAAATACTCATCAATGGATCTGGCTGCCGTCCTTCCAGCGCCCATGGCCAGGATGACGGTGGCTGCGCCAGTTACGATATCCCCTCCAGCGAAGACTCCCTCCAGGCTGGTCATGAGAGTCTCCTGATCCACCACAATATTACCGTTCTTAGTGGTCTCCAGCCCCCTGGTAGTACGGGGCACCAGAGGATTGGGACCCTGGCCGATGGCCACCACAAAGATGTCTACCTCCAGATCAAATTCAGAGCCCACAACGGGCACAGGCCTTCTTCTCCCGGACTCATCAGGCTCTCCCAGCTCCATTTTGATACAACGGATCGCTCTGAGATTCCTGTTCTCTCCAAGACACCCCACGGGATTAGTCAGGAGCTTGAACTGGATACCCTCCTCCTTGGCATTCTCGATCTCTTCCTGCCGGGCTGGCATCTCCTCTCGGCTGCGACGATAGATGAGATAGACCTCCTCCGCACCCAACCGGAGGGCCGTTCTAGCCGCGTCCATGGCCACATTACCGCCACCGACCACTCCCACCCGGCGACCGATCTTGATGGGAGTGTCCCACTCCGGGAAGAGGTAAGCCTTCATCAGGTTGGAGCGGGTTAGATACTCATTGGCTGAATAGATACCATTGAGGTTCTCCCCCTTGATGCCCATGAAGCGGGGAAGGCCAGCCCCCGTGCCCAAGAACACTGCGTCGTAATTCTTCCTCAGTTCGTCCAGCAAGCAGGTCTTGCCAATGACCACGCTGGTTCTAAGCTCTACCCCCAAACCCTGGATGTAGTCGATCTCGGCCTGGACAATAGCCTTGGGAAGCCGGAACTCAGGGATACCATAAACGAGAACACCCCCGGCCCTATGGAGAGCCTCAAAGATGGTGACCCCATATCCTCTTTTAGCCAGCTCGCTGGCTGCAGAGAGCCCCGCCGGCCCGGAGCCCACAACGGCCACTCTCTTACTCTTTTTATGGGCAGGTTTGTCCACCGAGACCAGTTGATTGGCCCTTTCCCAGTCAGCCACAAATCTCTCCAGGCGGCCAATGGCCACCGGACCATATTTCTTACCAAGAATACATTTCAGCTCGCACTGGTCTTCTTGGGGACACACCCTTCCGCAGACAGCAGGAAGGCTGTTGGTCTCTTTTATCTTCTTGATAGCGGCAAGGAAATCTCCCTCCTGTATGTGACCGATGAAGGACTTGATGTCAATTTCCACCGGACAGCCGCTTATGCAGACAGGTTTTTTGCATTGAATGCAGCGGCGGGCTTCTTCCAGGGCCATATCCGGGGTATAGCCCAGAGCAACCTCGTTAAAGTTCCTGGCTCTGGCCCTGGGGTCCTGGCGAGGCATGTCCGCCCGGGGACCTATGTCCCCAGGCATCTTTTATCACCTCTACATTCCTCTTCGTATCGCTCCAGAGCAATCCTTTCCTCCTCCAGATAGAAGCTCTGTCTGGCTATAAGTTCATCATAGTCCACCTGATGCCCATCAAATTCAGGCCCATCCACACAGGAGAAAAAGGTCTTTCCTCCCACACTCACCCGACAGACCCCGCACATGCCTGTAGCATCAACCATGAGAGCGTTCAGGCTGACCAGGGTTTTTACCCCGTAACTCTTAGTCATCAGGCTCACAAACTTCATCATAATAGCCGGGCCTATGGCTACCACCAGGTCGGTCTTTTGCCCATCCTCCAAGATGGTTTTCAGCACGTCGGTAACCAGACCATGATGGCCTCTGGAACCATCATCGGTGCTTATAAGGAGCCTGTCGCACACCGAGGCCATCTCTTTTTCAAAGATAATGAGCTCTGCTGTCCTGGCTCCAATAATGCCAATGACCTGGTTTGCCGCTTGCTTCAGGGCCCGGGCAATGGGGAAGACCGGAGCAACCCCATATCCACCTCCCACACAGATCGCCCGGCCGCAATACTCCACATCGCTGGGTCTGCCCAGTGGGCCCACTACATCAAGAATCCTGTCTCCTACGTCCAGAGCGCCCAGCATTCGAGTGGTTTTGCCCGCCTGCATAAAGACCATGGTTATGGTTTCCTGCTCCCGGTCGAAGTCAGCAATAGTTAGAGGAATTCTTTCACCGGTCTCGCTGACCCTGACCACCACGAACTGCCCGGCCTCCGCCCGGCGGGCTATTTCAGGCGCACTCACCCGAAAGAGAAGGGTGCCGGGAGCCAAAACTTTTTTCTCCACAATTTCATTCATTGAATTTGCGCCCCCAAGCCTTGGGGGCTTGAGGTGTCCCTCCTTTCTCTCCAAGCATCAAAGGCCCTTGCCCCCTGTAAGTCGCCGCAATGGCACACCCCCCTCCAAAGAAGGTAGCGCAGGCCCTAAAGCTTGTGGGAGCTGAACTCCACCAGATCAAGCAACAACCCTGCGTTTATCATGGAGAGCGTCCATTATTTATAGGACTTACGCAGTTGGGGTAAGACTGTAGGTAGGGTTACCCAGATAAGCCCGT
>NZ_BLRZ01000111.1 GCF_013281975.1 Candidatus Hakubella thermalkaliphila
GTAGGGGTTTTTTGTTTTGCCTGGCTCAATTTAGGTTAAAAGTGCGGAAGTCGGGAAGAGTTAAGAAGATCTTCTCTCTGCTATAGCAAGAACTTCAGGATTTGCGCAGTGCCGCGGTAGTCTCCCCGTCATAAAAAGATATATATCTTCCGCTACCATGTAGGCCCCATTTTCTGCTGACTGTCTGGTTGCACCTGCAATATGAGGGGTCACCGTTACATTCTCTAAGTGACAAAGGGGGCTATCCATGGGAAGAGGCTCAGCTTCAAAAACATCTAGAGCTGCCCCAGCTATCCTCTTTTCTTTGAGAGCCGCATAGAGATCATCGTATCGCACCAGCTCTCCTCGAGCCGTATTGATAAAATAGGCCGATTCCTTCATCAGGCTAAACTGCCGTGCCCCGAACATGCCCTCAGTCTCCGGGGATAAGCGAGCATGAAGACTGACAACATCAGACTTCTTGAGTAGCTCATTTAGTGAAGTGACCTCACAACCCAACCTCTCCACTTCCTCGGCCGACACGAAGGGGTCATAGGAAAAGGCCAATCAGGCCATTAATCTCAGACTGAAGAGAACCTCATGGGCCGGCTTATCCTCATAAAGAATGGACCAGAGAGCTTTAAGAAGGGGTAGCTGATTCATTCTCAATTTGCCCGAATCTTCAAATTTTCGGGCCAGGCGGTAGCCTATCCCTATCGCTGGATAGCCCTCCACTGTCTCTCGCCTCTTTCTCATTTCCTCAAGGGCCTGAAAGGCAGGGAGACCGGAGCCGATAAGCTCTCCCAAAGTAATATTACGCCCCTCTGCGGAAGTGACGTAAAGATCTCCCACACCTGCCAGACCCATCACTGTAGAGCTCCTTCCTCCCAGCATCCGGGACAGCAAGGCTATCTCTTGGGCGGCCTGGGCAAAGAAGGTGGATTTGGTATTGTTCATGGTCTCTACCCCTTCCCTCTTCTTGAGGCCATCGCACATGCCCAGAGCAATAGCATATCCATTCTTAAGGGCCGCCCCTACCTCAACTCCTATTACATCGGAGGTGACCTGAACGGTGTAGCGAGGAGTGGTAAAAATCTTGCGACAGCGCTGAGCGGCCCGGACACTAGAGGAGGCAAAGACCACTGAGGTGGGAACTCTCTGCGCCACTTCTCTGGCCTTGGAGGGTCCCCCTATAGCTACCACCGGAATGTGGGAACGGAGTTGCTGGGGAAGAGCCCTTGCGATAACCTGGGGTATAGTGATAATCTCTCCGTCCCCCATCTCCTCCAGACCTTTGGCCACATTGACAATAACCATACCAGGCTTCAGAAAAGGCCCCAGCATTTCCATGACACTTTTTATGCCCCCAGAGGCAACGCCCAGGAGGATGATTTCCCTTTCCTCCACAGAGTGAGCCAGTTCATCCAGAGCAAAGAGGTGAAGGCTGCCCGGGAGGGCCAGGCCCAGGCAAGGATGAGTGCGGGTCTTTCTGATAGATCTCATCACTTCCTGGTCGTACTTCGTGCCCCACAGGTTAATCTCATGCCCATTATCAGCCAGAGGAATAGTGAGGGCACTTCCCATTACTCCAGCTCCAACAATCACTACTTTTGCCACTACCAAGTACCTCCTAATCCCACGAAGAGAGGTAGTCAGAAATGTCTCTGGATGCTGTTGTTTTCGGTGATCTGCGCTCACTCTCTTACACAGCTCAGTCCCTTATACATGCATTTACTAACCTCGCGAAGTTCTCGGGGTCAAGGCTGGCCTTTCCTATGCCCACTCCATCAATATGATCCATTGAAAGAAATTTGGATATGTTTTCTTCACTTACGCTACCCCCATAAAGTATTCTAGCGCGCTCGGCGCTTTTACCTATAAGTCCTCTTATCACTTCAGCCACGAGCAAATTTATGTGATTTGCCTCCTGAGGAGTTGGCGTAACTCCCGTCCCAATGGCCCAAACTGGCTCATAGAGAATGTAGAATTGTCCACCAGGCGGAACAGTACCTCCAAAGGCCACTTCCAGTTGATTTCTTATAACCTCCTCTGTTTTCCCGGATGCCCTTTCCTGCTCACTTTCTCCAACGCATAAAATTGGTATCAAACCGTGACGCATAACAGCTTTGAACTTTCTGGCTATCATGCCATAATCTTCTCCAAAGATCTCTCTTCTTTCCGCGTGCCCAACCATTGCATACTCGCATCCTGCATCCTTGAGCTGAAGAGGCGAGACTTCACCAGTGTAAGAGCCGCTATCTTCCCAAAACACGTTCTGAGCACCCACCTTTACGCTTTTACCCCTGAGCGCCTGGCTAACTGCGTAGATGGATGTGTAAGACAGCAAGATAAACACTTCGACTTGGTGTGGGTTTCGTATTGACGAGTCAATCTTTAAAGAGTCCCTCACGCTTTCTTCGACAGTCTTGTACATCTTCCAGTTAGCAAAAATGATGGGCTTTTTATCCATTTTCTCCTTTAACTCAGATTAGAAAATTAGACATGCCATATGGTACCATAAATTGACCAAAGGTTGATAAAATATCCCTACTGAATCTACAAGGAGTGGAAAGTGAAAGCAGCTCTATTGCGCCAGGTAAACGAAGTAGAAATCGCCGATCTGGAGATGCCCCAAATTGGGCCAGGAGAGATTCTGGTCAAAGTCTATGCCTGCGGCCTCTGCAGCACTGATGTGAGCAAGATCCGGGGCAAAGAAGCAGGAACTCAGATAGTCCTGGGACATGAGGTGGTGGGAGAGGTAGTTCAAGTTGGAGCTGAGGTATCCCGCTTTTCTGTGGGCGACCGGGTGGTGGTGGCCCATCATGCGCCCTGCTTTATCTGCCATTACTGTCGACATGGCAATTATTCCATGTGTCCTGACTTTAAAAGCTCTAATATTTATCCGGGCGGATTTGCCGAATTTATCCAAGTGCCCAGAGAGAATGTGAATAAGGCCACCTTTAAAATCCCGCCTGAGGTTTCCTATGAAGATGCAGCTCTCACTGAACCAGCAGCCTGTTGTCTGAGAGGAGTGAAGCTGAGTCACCTTCTGCCCGGAGACTGGGCCGTAGTGGTGGGAACGGGAACCATGGGCCTGCTTCTGACTCAGATGCTCTGTCTCTTCAACGTCAACGTTATAGCTCTAGACTTAGATAATTCTCGGCTGGCTGTAGCCCTGGAGAGCGGTGCCCGATGGGCTCTCAATCCTCAAAGAGATGACGTAACGGGAGAAATTAAGAAGTTTTCCGACGGAAGAGGCGCTGATGTAGCCATCCTCACCGTGGTCAATCAACCCATCCTGGATCTGGCTCTTGCATACCTGAGAGATGGAGGAAAAATTAACCTCTTTGCCTGGCCGGCCAGGGACGTAAACATGAGCGTAGATTTTTATCAGATGTTCCGCAGAGAGCTCGGTATCTTCGGCAGCTACTCCACCACTTCCATCGAACTTCAGGAAACTCTGGACCTGATAAAGATGCAGAAAATCTCACCTGGCAAGTTAATCACTCATAACCTCCCTCTGAGCCGGCTGATGGAGGGAGTAAAGTTGGTGGAGGAGGGCCAGGCTCTTAAAATTTTGATAAAGCCTTAGAGAGTCTGCTATTGCTTACTGAAGCAGGCATGTTTCGTGGACCAAAGGAAAACCTAAGTCTGAGCCTTTTCACTTATTTTGATATACCAGAGGAGTCATTCTCCCCTTCCGAACTATTCCGAAATCCAGGGGTCAGAAGAGCATACTGGCCGCTCCAATAACCCCGGCCTCCTCCCTCAACTCAGCCAGGACTATAGAGACTGAATCCCGGAGAACTGGCATGGCTCTATCTTGAACTTCCCTTCGGACGGGTTCCAGAAGAAGTTCTCCGGCATTGGCCACTCCGCCTCCGATGATGACCATCTCTGGATTAAAGATATTAATCAGGGAAGCCACTCCTATCCCCAGCCACTGTCCGGTCTCTTCATAGATACGACGCGACACCGGATCCCCCTGGGAAGCCTCTTGAGCCACGTCCTCAGGCGTTATGGCTCCCTTTTCCTTATATACTTTCAGGAGAGAGGTTTCCTCCTGCCGGCTCAGAGCCTCCATGGCCCGCCTGGTCACTGATCTGGCTGAGGCCATCATCTCCAGACAGCCTCTATTGCCACAAGCACATGGGGGGCCATCGGGGAGGACGGTCATGTGCCCCACCTCTCCTCCAAACTGGCGAGATCCTTTAAGCAACTGCCCGTCGATGATAATGCCGCTTCCTATCCCGGTCCCTATGGCCAGACATATCAGGTGTTCCTTGTTCCTGCCAGCTCCAAACTTATGCTCACCCAGGGCGGCTGCCCTGACGTCATTTTCGATAAATATGGGCAAATTAAAGGTTTTGTTGAATAGCTCTCCCACCGGAACGTCTTTCCACTTGGGAAAGTTAGTCAAAAATCGAATAATTCCCTCTTGAGAATCAATAAGGCCAGGGGCTCCAATGCCAATACCTCTGAACCTGATTCCTTTCTCCTCGGCAAACTTGATGATCTCTCCTACCAGATCCATAACCTCCTGGAGAATAACTTGTACCGCTTCTTCAGGTCGAGCCTGGACCACCCTTTTATAAAGAATGTGGCCGCTATCCTCTACCAGACCTGTCTTTATGTTGATCCCGCCAATATCGACGCCGATGGCATAGTTACGACCGCTCATTAAGTTCTCCTTCCTTCTTGTAGTGGATAGAACTCTCCAGGATAAGGCCGGTAGGCCAGCCCGCTCCTCCCATTCTATCCTAAGAAAAGTCTCCTTTCAACAAAAAGACTTCCGAGTGAGCACCTACGATCTACCTGAAACAATGGTTAGACAACAACCCGGAGATCTACCAGAGCGGCACACCTTGATGATTTTGGGCAGCCCTTTCCAAATATTAGCGGCAATCCAGGTCTACCCCCATTGAGCTTTCCCCACAACAGGAGTATAATGAAAACAAAAGAGGAGCTACTATCAGCTCAAGGGGAAAAGGATAGACCCAAGGGCGTGATCTGATTGCGCGTAATAGCAAATGGGGGGAAGATTTCATTCCCCATAAAACTGAGAAAGGTACACCTAGCAAGAACTAAACCCCGCAAAATTTGTGGGGTTTTTTGTTTGCCTATTGCAAATTACCAGGACCACCCATGGGATAGGATCAAGAAAACCAAAGTTTTTGCTTTGCCTTTATAAATCACTACCAAAAGGAGAGGATGCCAAATGCCGGTAGACACAAAGGAAAGTATGGTCCGAGTGGAACAGGAGATCGCCAAATGCGACAGATGTCCGGACCTGGTCCTCTGTCGCAAAAATCCCGTGATAGGGAGGGGAGCGGACCGAGCCAAGGTTATGATCATTGGCTATGTTCCTGATATAAAGA
>NZ_BLRZ01000112.1 GCF_013281975.1 Candidatus Hakubella thermalkaliphila
GAGTGACGAGTTCTGTCTTTTCCAGGACCCGACTGCTTATACACCGAAAACCGGATTGGCAGTCCTCTATCTTCTGGCCGGCTCTTCTGGAGATAAGCCAGGAGGTGAAAAGATTAGTCCACAATCTATGCGGGGGCATGCCCTTAGGATCATGCATGCGGCTGCCCAAAATAATATCTGGATCGTCAGTCTCAACGCACAATAGAAAGTTCTTTATCTCACCGGGGAGATGTTGGCCATCAGCATCCATAGTAATGACGCCATGATATCCCTTCCCTAACGCATAGTTAAAGCCTGTCTTTAAAGCCACCCCTTTTCCCTGATTGCGTTTATGAGAGATGACTACTGCTCCTGCCCTCCTGGCCAGTCGGGCCGTCTCATCCCGGGAGCCGTCGTCTATCACTACTATGTCCTGTACGATGGTTCGGATCTCCTGGATCAGTTTTTGTATATTTTGAGCCTCATTGTAGGCCGGAAGCAGGACGCAGATCTTCTTATTCATACCTCTTTTCTCCATGTCCTCTGTAGAGAATTGCACCAATTTTTTCACTATGGATTATATCATGAGATGTGGTAGAGAATGCCTTGAGTGATAGGGAGAGGCCAACCACAGCGGCATTAATTCACTTGAAAATAGATTTCCCATTTTTATCGTTCGAGTGCGGCTGCAGAATCACAAATTAGGGGGTGAGCAATCGTACCTGTGGTGCAGGATCATGGAAAAAGCCTTGCTTTGCCTGGTCCACTTCCAGTTTATCTTCTGACTCTGGTATAATGAGATCGAAAGTTTTTACCTGGCACCTGTGTTGCTCAGTTGACTGAGAACCCCCGCACTTTAGTGCTGGGGAGTGTCAAATGGATAATTCCGACGGGGATAACCATTATGAAGAAAAAGAGTCTCCTTCTGGCCTTCCTGATCGCTCTGGTCATGGTTGCTCTGCCCTCCTTTTCCGCGGCGGAGAGTAGGCCGGTGCAGGTGATTCAGGTTGAAGGCGTCATCAATCCGCCTGTGTACATGTTTATCTCCGAGGCTATTGATCGGGCGGAGCGAGAAGGTGCCCAGGCTCTGATTATTCAACTGGACACCCCCGGGGGACTGGACACCTCCATGAGGTCCATCATCAGGGAGATCTTAGACTCCCAGATTCCCATCGTGATCTATGTCTATCCGGACGGATCCAGGGCTACCTCGGCCGGAGTATTTATTACTATGGCCGCTCATGTTGCTGCCATGGCCCCGGCTACCAGCATTGGGGCAGCCCATCCGGTAGCCTTTCAAGGGGAAATCAGCGATGAGATGAAACAAAAGATAGTCAACGATGCCGTAGCTTACATCAGAAATCTGGCCGAGAAAAGAGGCAGGAATGCTGCCTGGGCGGAGGAAGCGGTGCGGGAGAGCTCCTCCCTTACCGCCAGCCAGGCTCTGGATAAGGAAGTTATCGATTATGTGGCTAAAGATTACCCGGACCTCCTGGCCCAACTGGATGGCCGAAAAGTAGTGTTGGACGGCAGAGAGATAGTTCTGTCCACCAAAGGGGCTGAGGTTACCCCTCGGGAAATGAGTTTTCGGCTTCGTTTGCTACACATTCTCTCTGACCCCAACATTGCCTATCTTCTTCTAATGATAGGTATTTACGGGATTATATATGAGTTTGCCAATCCTGGTCTGGGTTTCGCAGGGATTGCTGGGGTTATCAGTATCATTCTGGCTCTCTATTCCCTCCACACTTTGCCTGTAAACATCGCTGGCCTGGCTCTGATCGTTCTGGCTATCATTCTCTTTATCGCTGACATCATAGCGGCCACTGGTGGCATCCTCACTGCGGGAGGGATAGCTTCTATGTTACTGGGCTCTCTTATTCTCTTCGATTCGCCTGTTCCCTACCTCAGGATTGCCCCGGGCCTGATTATCGGTACAGCTCTGGCCACAGCGGGCTTTTTTACCTTTGCCGTCCGGGCAGTTTATAAAGCCCATAAGGAGAAGTCCACCACCGGGATTGAAGGAATGCTGGGCCAGATCGGCGTGGCCAGAACGGAGGTGAATCCGAGAGGGCAGGTTTCTGTACGAGGCGAGCTATGGAGTGCAGAAGCCCTGGATGGCCACAAGATAGAGAAGCATTCCAGGATAATCGTGCAGTCCATGAAGGGGTTGGTACTGAGAGTGAAGAAGTATGAGGAAGGAGGCGCACCAGCAAAGGACAGAGGGGGAAGCGATAAGTCGTAAAGGGTCAAAATAAGCAATTTTAAAGGAATCGCCCATGCACCGCGGCGCACCACGTCGCATGAAAATTGGGTTATTTTCAAGGGAGGAGATGATATTGGAGGCAATTGCTGGTTTACTGTTCAATTTGGCTTCAGTGATCATCGCGGCGGTGGTAATCTTAACGATGATACTTCCTTCTGCGGTGAGGATACTCAAGGAGTATGAAAGAGGGGTTATGTTCCGTCTGGGGAGATTGCAGGGAGTGAAGGGCCCCGGCATAATCCTTATGATCCCTTTAGTGGATAGGATAGTGAGGGTGGATCTGCGGACGGTGACTATGGACGTACCACCTCAGGAGGTGATCACCAGAGATAACGTCCCGGTAAAGGTGAACGCTGTAGTTTACTTCCGGGTAATGGATCCCGCTAATGCCGTAGTCCAGGTGGAAAACTTTGTGGCCGCCACCTCTTTGATAGCCCAGACCACCTTAAGGAGCATTCTGGGCCAGTCGGATCTGGATGAGCTTTTAGCTCAGCGGGAGAAAATCAACGCCCTGCTTCAGAAGATCATAGACGAGCAGACTGACCCCTGGGGTGTGAAAGTGTCTATCGTCGAGGTCAAGGATGTGGAGATTCCTCAAGGAATGCAGCGGGCCATGGCCAGGCAGGCTGAAGCCGAAAGGGAAAGAAGAGCCAAAGTTATCAATGCTGAGGGCGAATTCCAGGCGGCGGAAAAACTGGGTATGGCGGCAGATATAATCGGTCGGAAGCCGGCCGCTCTTCAGTTGCGCTTTCTGCAGAGTCTGGTGGATGTAGCTGCCGAACGTAACTCGACCATCATCTTCCCGGTTCCCATTGACTTGTTAAGGCCATTTGTTAGGGCATACGAGGAGGGGGAAAGCAAGGATAAGGGGTAGGGAAGCGGAGGGCAAATGGTAGGTTGGAAATAGAAGGAATCGCCCATGCACCGCGGCGCACCACGTCGCATGAAAATTGGGTTATTTTCAAGGGAGAATCAGACAATTTACTAAGCAGTGACGATAGTTAGCCATTTTATAAACAACTATAAGCGGGTGTTAAGCCGGCGCTGATTGACCACTGTTTTGATGTGCAACCTGGCGGATGCACTGCGAGCATCCAGGCGCCGAGTCTTATAACCTTATGGTCAGGAACATCTCCACGTAGATGATCACTGCTTAGCCATCCGGCCTGAACTCATTAAAGTATACTGCGGCCAGGGTGCCGGGCCCGACATGGGTTCCTACTACGCTGCCAATTTCCCATATGTTTAATTCTCTAGGGGCAAATTTCTCCCTGCATCTTTCAGCCAGCTCTTCGGCCTCCTGGAGACTATCGGAATGGCCCACAAAGATCACCGCCTGGCCATCCGCCTTTAGGGTCTCACCCATGGTGTCCAGCATTACCTGCCTGGCCTTATTCCACCCCCTTACGTTTTTGAAAGCATCGACCTGCCCCTCTTTGATGGTCAAGATAGGTTGAATCTTGAGCATAGAGGCCAGCAGGCCTTTGGCTCCTCCAATTCTTCCGCCCATCTTTAGATATTGGAGAGTTTCTACCAGAAAGAGAATCCCCAAGCTACGTTTAAATTTTTCGACAAGCTGCAGGATTCCTTCTTTTGTAGCCCCTTTTCTGGCCAGCCTGGAGGCCTCAATTGCCATCAGGCCCAGAGGAGAATGGACGTATCCAGAGTCTACGATAGTAATATCCAGATCCGGAAGAGAGTCTTTAGCTATCTGTGCAGAACGGATAGTGCCAGACATTTTCTCGGAGATATGGATGGAGATGATGGACTGGCAGGTTTCAGCTACCTTTTTGTAGACAACCTCAAAAGCTCCTGGAGATGGTTGAGCAGTGGTGGGCAGTTTGTCTACCTGACGCAGCTTTTGATAGAATTCGCCTGGCGTGAGATCGATACCATCAAGAAACTTCTCTTTGCCAAAAATAACCTGGAGGGGGACAACGGTAATCTCGTGTTGTCGGGCTAATTCTTTGGGAATATCGGCCGTACTATCGGTAACAATTCCAATCATGGTGGCCTGACCTCCTTATTTTTGTCTTATAGACGTGAAGTTTTCAATCTAAGTTTCAGAGAGCATTTCGATCAAAATTGGGACAGAAAGGTCAGGTTTCTGCTTTCTGAAGCAAGTAATGGGTAATCTGCCATCTGGTTCCGAAATCTTCCCGCGCTTGCATGACCATATCTAGCTTCTCTTTCAATTCCTGTTTCGGGTCAAAGGTGTAAAGAGGAATGGGGAAAATGTTATTCTCCATCAATAGGTCCAGTTCACATAGTTTGGCCAGGACTGATTTTATCTTTTGTTCCGACTTACCCAGAAAGGCGGCCAGACGTCGGGCAGAGGCCATCAGTGCTGGATTTCGGTAGAAAAAGACAATGATATCCCAGTGGGTGGGAGAGCCCACATATTTTTCCAGAAAGTCCATTATCTCACCCTCTATCTTCTCCGCAAATATCTTACATTCTCCTGGGCCACCCTTTTTCTCCTTCTCTTCCAGAGATTGGAGCCTGGCTGCGGCCTGAAAAAGTGGAGAATCTGCCCTGAGGGCCAGACGATAGCTGTAGCGGGCGTCATCGCAGCATCCCATAGCCAGATAGCAGTCACCCATTAACAGATGGGCCAGGCCACAATTGGGCTTGTTCTCCACCACTTCTTTGCATCGGAGAAGAGCAATCTCAAAGTTCTGGGCGTCCATCAGTTCATGGATTTGTTGGAGTAACTCTTCCAGGAGAGGATCCGTAGAGTGAGGGTTTTGGAAATTCTGCTCCTGGGGAGACGGAGAAGAAGCATGGCTGGAATGAGAAATTCTCCGGTTAGCGTTCCTGTTACTCCTTCTTCTTTCATGCCCAAGGCCATCTCTCTTTCCATTCATGGGCCACGCTGCTTTCGAGCATCCTTTCCAGGGAATGCTCATTTTTACAACTTGAACCATCAGGAACCAGCCAAATGAACTACTACATATAATTACTGAAAGCAAATCTTATATTTTTGGGGACTTGTTTCGTAATTGCTCAATATCCTGTGGGAGAAACAGACAACTGAGAAAAAATTTTAAAAA
>NZ_BLRZ01000113.1 GCF_013281975.1 Candidatus Hakubella thermalkaliphila
CATCAACTGGGGATCATGCAAGAAAATATAGCCTCCACCCTGCAAATAGACCTGGAGAAGGTCAATGTCAAGGCCTGTACTTCCGAAGGACTTGGTTTTACGGGCAGAAGTGAGGGCGCAGTTGCCTACGCTGTGGCAATGGTGGAAAAGCAGGACAGCGAATCCTGATGGAGTAGGGCTTTGTACAACTGAGGGAGGTATGTCACCTATGTTTGAATTTCTAAAAGAACAAATCCAGGTGATCAAAGAACGGGATCCAGCAGCCAGGACAACTCTGGAGATCGTTCTGGCTTATCCGGGTCTCCATGCCATTTTGTTTCATAGAGTAGCTCATTGGTTGTACAAGAAGAGTTTGGTAGTGATTCCCAGGTTGATCTCTCACCTGAGCCGGTTTCTCACTGGAATTGAGATTCACCCGGGAGCCCAGATAGGCAGAAGGTTTTTTATTGATCATGGTATGGGCGTGGTTATTGGAGAAACGACCATCATTGGCGACAATGTAACCCTGTTTCAGGGAGTGTCTTTGGGAGGAACCGGCAAGGAGAAAGGCAAACGCCATCCCACCATTGGCAATAATGTGGTCATTGCGGCCGGGGCCAAGGTTCTGGGAAACATCACCCTGGGAGATAATGTCAAGGTGGGAGCAGGAGCTGTGGTTCTATCCTCAGTCCCCCACGATTGCACCGTGGTAGGTGTACCTGGTCGCATTGTGGTCAGAGATGGGAAAAAGGTGCCCCCCATCGATCTGGAGCATGCCGATCTGCCAGACCCGGTGGCCGAGATGTTTGATTGCTTTCACAGACGGCTGGACCGGCTGGAGAACAAGCTCCATGATCTGGAGCACCAACTGGAGAAAGAGGATGTCCTTAAGAGCCTATAATACCCTGACCGGTCGCAAGGAAGACTTTGTAGAGAGAGACCGGGGCAGAGTGGGCATGTATGTATGTGGCCCTACTGTCCATGATTACATCCATATTGGTAACGCTCGGACCTTCCTCACCTTTGATGTCATCAGGAGATATCTTCTCTACAAGGGCTACCAGGTTCTCTTTGTGCAGAATATTACAGACGTGGAGGATAAGATAATTAACAAAGCTCGTCAACTGGGCCTGGGGTGGCAGGAAGTAGCCCAAAAGTTTGAGAGGGAATTTTATCAAGATATGGAGAAGTTAGGGATAATGCCAGCCGATGTCCAGCCCAGGGCCACAGAACAAATCGACTTTATGATCAAAATGATCAGTACCCTGGAAGAGAAAGGTTATGCTTATAGAGTGGATGGAGACGTCTATTTCTCCATCTCCCAGTTTAAAGAGTATGGGCAACTTTCCAAGAGAAATGTAGATGAGATGATGGCCGGAAGTAGAGTGGAAGTGGATGAAAGGAAGAGACATCCTCTGGATTTCGCCCTCTGGAAGTCCTCCAAGGCGGGGGAGCCTGGGTGGGATAGTCCCTGGGGCAGGGGCAGGCCGGGGTGGCATATAGAATGCTCGGCCATGTCCCTGAATTACCTGGGCTTTGGGTTTGATATCCACGGAGGCGCTCAGGACCTGATATTTCCTCACCACGAGAATGAGATAGCTCAGGCGGAGGGGTACAAACAGGAAAAACCCTTTGTTCGATACTGGCTTCATGGCGGAATGTTGCAGATTAATGAAGAGGAAATGCATAAATCTCTAGGTAACTTTGTGACCGTCCACGAACTTCTGGAGAAGGAGAATCCCAATGTAGTGAGGCTGCTAATGCTGGGGAGCCATTACCGCAGTGGGCTCAATTTCACGGAAGAGAAACTGGAGGAGGTCCGTAAAGCTTACGGCCGGATGGCCGAGGTGGTATCCCGGCTGGATTTCCTGAGTCGCCAGGCGCCAAAAGAAGCACCCCGTAGCCCAGATATATCTACTCTGGAAAGAGCTCTCTATGAGACCAGGCCTGCCTTTGAGGAGGCCATGGATGATGATTTCAATACTGCCAGAGCCCTAAGCGCTGTTTTCGAGCTGATCAGGCTGGTCAACAGCCTGACTCAGAGCTCTGAATTCGTCCTTACCTCCAGGGCCAGGGAAGTTCTGACTCAGGCCAGGGAATTGATCATGGAGTTGGGCGGCGTGCTGGGCCTGAGGTTTGAGGAAGGAAGGGCGGTGGATCAAAGTCGCCTCTTTGCACTGGTCGACCTTCTTTTGGAAATCCGGGAGGAGGCAAGAAGCAGGAGGGACTGGCAAATGGCAGACCGGATCAGATACGGCCTGTCCAGGCAAGGAATCATGGTGGAGGACCGACCCGATGGGCCCATCTGGAAGATCAAAAGTGATGCGGATACTGCTCTATGAAGTAAGAAGGCAGCAGGCCGAGCAGCCCTTAGCTCAGTCGGAGAAAGGGAGAAAGGAGATAGGCCAACAGGGTGGCCAGCGCTAATCGAGACTTATATATCATCGATGGTTATAATATGATAAACTTTCTTCGAAAGCTGGACGCAAGAAAGCCGGGTAGCCTGGAAGAAGAGCGGCAGAAGGTGATAGATCTTTTGCTCGACCATGCCTCCTTAAAAGATACAGAGGTTATGATTGTCTTTGATGCTCATAGATCTAATAGCCGAGAAATTGCCGAGAGCTCGGTGGGCAGGGTGAAGATTGTTTTTACCCGGAGCGGGCAGAGCGCCGACCAATTCATTGAAAGATATATCTATGATTACAAGGGGGAGCGTCGGATCTTCGTAGTTACTTCTGACTATGCCCAACAGAAGATGATCTTTGGAAAGGGAGTGTACCGGAAGCCTCCGCAGGAGATGATCAGGGAGATGAGAACTACTGAAAAGGAGATGAGAGAGAAGATAGCTCATTACCAGCCTGGTCCCTTTCCTCTCTCGGGTCGAGTGGATAGTGGAGTGAGGGCCAGATTAGAAGACATGCGAAGGGCTAAAAAGTTTAACCGTAGGGAGGAATAGTCCGATAAGATAGAAGAAAGGAGTTTAAGAGGCTGGAGGCGATAATCTTGAGCGGGAGCTCGGAGAGCACTTTAGCACTTTTTGAACAGTTCAGGACACTGGGGGATAATGATTTAATAAGGCTGGCTCAAAAGGGAAACCAGGAAGCTGTCTCTTTCCTCCTCAATAAATATAAGTCTTTGGTTAAGATGAAGGCCACTTCCTACTTTCTGGTGGGGGCGGATAAGGAAGACCTGATCCAGGAGGGAATGATAGGCCTTTACAAGGCTATTTTGGATTTCCGGGAGAACAAAGAGGCCTCTTTTAGAGTCTTTGCTGAACTCTGCATTATCAGGCAAATGATCACCGCGATCAAGACAGCCACCCGTCAGAAGCACCTTCCCCTCAACACCTATGTCTCTCTGGCCCGGCCGACCTTCAATGAGGGGGAGACGGAGCGCCCTCTAAATGAGCTTCTTCACCCGGGTTATACTATCGATCCGCTGGAGCTCCTCATCAGTAGTGAGGAGATAGAGAATATCAAGTACTGTTTTAATGAACTTCTGAGCAGT
Organism: Candidatus Hakubella thermalkaliphila; assembly: GCF_013281975.1. Taxonomy (GTDB): domain Bacteria; phylum Actinomycetota; class Humimicrobiia; order Hakubellales; family Hakubellaceae; genus Hakubella; species Hakubella thermalkaliphila. Next base: position 3,487 of record NZ_BLRZ01000113.1, read on the forward strand.
CTGGAAGCCACAGTGCTCAGTCTGTACATGGAGGGCAACTCCTATCAGGATATTGCCAGAACACTTGACCGACATGTGAAGTCTATAGATAATGCTTTACAGCGCGTTAAAAGGAAGTTAGATCTGCATTTGAAAAAGTCTAACGAACTGGCATAGGCACGCTCCCTCTTTTGCCACAGGAATGAGGATGCCCTCTCTGCTTCTGGAGTCTAAGACATGCTATAATAAGACTACATGAGACATAAGCAGTCTAAACTTCTGAGCGTGCCACGAAAGTTTTTGGTCAAAGATCCCCGGGGCAAAGAGGTCATTCTTACCGAAGCCTGTTGGGTTGAGCACATTTTGGCTGAGCATGGAGAGGCTGTCTAAAAACTCCAATTTCAAAAAGTCATCTCCCACTTCGCCCCTAAAAAGGAGCTAATTTCGCATAAAACTTCCCACATTGACCTCAAAATCAGATCTCATGTAGGAGTAATTCCCCACCTTGGGCAAAATGCCCTTAGTTTTTGGACACCCTCTGGAGAACTTGCCTCATACTTGGAATACCTAGAACAGACCATTACAGATCCCGATCGGATTTATAAAAGCCAGTGGGACAATGCCAGTGAGCTGTACCTGCGTAGATCTAGTATTGCAACTGGTCCCTTTCAGGGCTATCATATAGTTGTTGTCGTAAGATGGTGCTTGGAAAGTCTTAGGCTCATCGGGGTAGTTACAACTGGTTATGTAACTTCTGATGACAAAATCGGAGGGGAGTTAAGATGGCAAAGGTCAAATCAATAAAATCAATGGAATTCAAATACCGTCCAGATGAAGACATGCTGATCATTTCCTTTGCCAAGAATCGTCCTGCTCTGGCCCATGAAATTCGGGATGGCGTATGGGTTCGCTTTGACCCGGAGACAAAAGAATTGATCAGTCTCGAATTCTTGTACTTCTCCAAACAGATCCAACATCATGGGGCCGACGTGCCCTTCACCATCCCTCTCGCGAGCGGATCGCTAAAGCTTGCCTTGACCCAGAAGTAGTGACTACCCTTAGAGCTAACCAAACTTCCCAAACTGCTCAACAACTTTCTCGAGTCTTGGCAAGTGAGAATGGCCGGGCCCTAATGTGTTTGACCGTCTTTTGTAACGATCCTGTCTCGCCGAGAACTTCTGATTTTCAAATTATGCCTTCAGTTTCATCGAATCAGCCGTCCAGAAAAGGCCTTTGGCCTCGGTCTCGGGAGCTTGACAGGGGGCTATTATTATATATACTGTAGACTTGTCTCTGGTGGAGAAGCCCTTATGGGAAGCGATTGGGAGACCTGCCGGTGTAGCTCAATGGTAGAGCAGCTGATTTGTAATCAGCAGGTTGCAGGTTCAAATCCTGTCGCCGGCTCCAGTACAGAAGAGTAAAATATAGAAGTGCATGCCAGGGGGAGTGCCCGAGTGGCCAAAGGGAGCAGACTGTAAATCTGCCGGCGAAGCCTACGGAGGTTCAAATCCTTCCTCCCCCACCATAGGCCCGTGTAGCTCAGCAGGTAGAGCATCTCCATGGTAAGGAGAAGGTCACCGGTTCAATTCCGGTCGCGGGCTCCAGAGGCTATCAGTTGTTATAGGGCGGTGTAGCTCAGTGGTAGAGCACACGGCTCATACCCGTGACGTCACTGGTTCGAATCCAGTCACCGCCACCATATTAGAGGCTTTTGTGACAGGCACGTCCAAAAGATACTTAGGACGACCATAGGAGGAACCCATGGCCAAACAGAAATTTCAGAGAATCAAACCCCACATGAACAT
>NZ_BLRZ01000114.1 GCF_013281975.1 Candidatus Hakubella thermalkaliphila
ATCCTGCAAAACGTTGGCACGGGGTCGTTAAACATCTCAAGTGCAAACATTGCCTCAGGAGTCGTTTACTTCAGTATCGAAGATGATGAGTGCACAGGTCGCAACCTTGCCACCGGTCAGGAGTGCATAATCGGAGTGCGATTTGGCCCTCTTGGCGTGTGCGGTCCACCTGGTTCACCTTACGACGGTAATCTCAGAATTAGATCAAACGACCCGTACGAAGGAACAGTGAATATAAGGCTCCGCGCAAGACAAGGGTAAGACAGGGCTAAAGAAGGAAACGGCGAATCGGGGAAGATGAAAAGATACAGGTTATTTTTAATCATCCTATCGCTGTCCCTGATTTTTGGATTGACTCAGGGTTGTGATAATGATAAAGGGGAGCCCTGCAGGGCCAAAACAGGAACCCGATGTACTCCAACGAAACGATGCCGTGACCCTTTGTGAACCAACGCTCGCACAGGTTATGTTTCGGGTGGGATCAATCCCGCCATCACTACTTTCCCACCTGTAAGTTACTGTGCCAGGGCCATTTACAGTGATGACAGCAGAAAAGTCAAAGTCCGTGGGACACGGTCCAGTCCATGATGGCGGACTAACACTCGCCGTGACGCTTGTAACAGCGAATGGCACCTCGCAGAGGAAGTTGATCTCCTTCCGAGCTCTATCCGAGCCCGCCGAGTTAGTGGCTGTCGCCTCCAGAGTAAAACTCTCACCTGCTCGCAAGTTGATCTGGGCTACGTCATTTCCCCAGGCCCCATCGCTATCATCTCTATTGAACTCTATGGTAGGCCTGGGATTTCCGGTCACCTCGGCTCGGACGCGGTAGACGCACACATCCCCTACCAGCTCGGGACCATAGATCTGGGTCAGAGATATGGTGGGGCTGGTAGCTTCGGGGGTGGTCTCTTCTGTGGTGGCCTCCTCTGTGGTAGCTTCTTCTGTGATAGCCTCCTCTGTAGCAGCTGCCTCCGGGGTGGCCTCTTCTTTCGCGACCTCTGCTGCCACTACGGTGACCTGGGCCTGGGCGGATCGGGTCTCATCAGCCCTGGCTACGGCCTTGACTTGCACCGCTCTAGGAGGAACCTCAAAGGGAGCCCTGTAGAGACCAGTGCTGGATATGGTACCATTGGTGGCATCTCCGCCTTCCACCTCGTTCACATACTAGATTACCTCATCTTCAGCCCCCCTGACCTCAGCCGTAAACTGGACCACCCCGGAGGTCTCCACTTGAGCACTGGTGGGGGATAGGGATACCTCAATGGGCTCCCTTTGGAGATACCTCAGAACAAAGAGGCCAGCCAGCAGGCCCAAAATGAGAAATACTACCAGAGCCAGAAGCACCACGGCTACGACACGGGCTCTGGATCCTGGCCGGGGAGGTTCTCCCCCCATCTGAATTCTTTGAGTGGGTCTCTCTTCCATCGTCTTCCTCTTTCTTTATTTGGTAGTCACCAATCCATTTCACAAAGGGCAGTTGAGGTGAAAAGATCTTATAAAGCTCCTCATCAGCTGTCCAAAGATCACAGGACAGAAGTTTAGCCAGGGCCACGTAGTGGCTGTCGTAAACCGTGCGCCGTTGGTAGGCTCGAGCCAACTCCAGAGCCTCCTCATAAAGGGTGGGCGGCGCATAAATGGAGACCTGAAATTGCTCAAAGCTCCGCAAAGCCTCCTTCCCCTCCTCTGGTGTCAGCGCCTGGTAATAAACCCGCTTATGGATAGCATTGGTCACTTCAACTGGAAGATGGGGAGGAGCAATGACTTCGATCCCACCTTCTTCTAAATCGCTCACTAAGGCAAGCGCTTTTTCCTGGTGGATCTCTGGAAGAACCCATTTAGCCGCTACGCTGGCGTCCACGCAAACCATCAGGGTCATAGCTCAGCCGTACGTTCCTCTCTAGCTTCCTTGATAAGATCAGCTGAGGAGCCGGGCAAAAGCCTCCCGCCTCGCCGGGCCAGAATCTTCTCCCGCAAAGCCAGGACCTTCCTGATGGCAGTTGCCTGATCAGGAGCCTGATTGGCTGACATTGGCCTAACGGAACCCCCTTTTCCCTTCATGTCCCACATGGCCATTTCCTCTTTTCTTATCTTGGCTGGTTGGATAACACTAGAAAGATCTTCTTTTTTGATCCTGATCCTCCTTGGTCCCACCCGGTAAGCACGCAGTCTCTCCGCCTCAATCCAGCGCCAGATGGTAGAGACAGAAACGTGAAGGATCTTTGCCGCCTCCTCAACAGTATAGAAATCAGTTTCAAACGTCGTCGTCATTCCTCTTCCTCCGAACATAGAAGTAGCTCGCCAGATAATTGCATACATTGCAATTATTATCATTTTTTGCAAAAAATGTCAACAGGAAGACTCCTTTGGTCTTGACGGTAGCTATAATAGGGCTGGTAGCAAATCTAGCAGGAATCTGGGTACTAAGAAAAACTAGTCGGGAAAACCTGAATGTCCAAGGAGCCTTCCTGCATATTTTGGGCGATACCCTTTCTTCTGTAGGGGTCATTATGGGAGAAATTATTATCTTCTTTACCGGTTGGTATATCATCGACCCGCTCATTGGCGTCTTAATCGGTGGAATAATTCTGAGAGGAGCTGTTGGCCTGGTGATGGAATCGGGAAACATACTCCTGGAGGGAGTGCCCAGACATATCAATATCGAAAAAGTAGCCTCCGCAGTAAAAATTACCCCGGGAGTAAGGGATATTCATGATCTTCACATCTGGGCTATTACTTCAGGTATTTACGCGCTCAGTGGACATCTTCGGATTGATGACCAGATGGTCAGCAAGAGCTCCGATATTCTGGCAGAGGTCAATCATCTATTGAGTGAGAGATTTGGCATCGGGCACACCACTTTACAACTGGAGTGTGAGAGCTGTGTGAACGGCCTGGTCTGCCGCCTGGAGAACCCGGAAAGATGATCTTCGCCAGGCTTTCCCTGATCTTGGGTGGCCCTTTTCAAGAATTTCACTTCCATCACTTAAAAATAAGAAATCTGCCACCCGCAGAGGAGCGGCAGATATAGGAGAGTCGATCTATAAGCCGAGTTCTGTACCCTTGGAACGTCCTTTTGAGACATCCCTGGGTGGTGATCATCCATCTGGGATACATGTTACCATGTACCTCAAGCAGCCTACCCGAGGACAGAGCGAGCAACCCTATCGTCCTCCTATTTGGCCTTGCTCCGAGCGGGGTTTGCCAAGCCAGACTGTCACCAGGCTGCTGGTGAGCTCTTACCTCGCCTTTTCACCCTTACCAGGAAGTATCCTATCTCTACCAAGATTTTTATCCAGGCTCTATGGCCTCAAAGAAAGCCCTGTGGCTCCCAGTTATTCCTGGAGTAGATAATCTCCTTCCTGGCGGTGTGTTTTCTGTGGCACTTTCCTTCGGGTCACCCCGACTGGGCGTTACCCAGCGCTCTGCTCTATGGAGCTCGGACTTTCCTCGAGAACACTTTTCCGAAGAAGTGTGTCCCCGCGATCACCCGATCGACTCTCCGAACTCATTTTAACATTTTTTAAGAGAATAGGCAAATTCTTCTGGAAGCCGGTCTTTAGCATCAACTCTGATCTTATAACCTCTTGGAGTCACCATATAGCGATCAGAGAGGGAAGTGGAAGAATTACCAACAATAATGGTGGTCAACATATCAATACTATAATCCAACATCCTATCCAAAGTGGTAAGGATGACCTTTTCCTTTCCTCTTTTGGCATTACGAACTATCCCCACGGGAGTTTGGCCAGATCTATACTTCAACAGAAGAGCTTGCGTCTTTGAAATCTGCCAGGTTCTCTTCTTGCTTTTGGGGTTGTATAAAACGATGACAAAATCTCCCTGGCAAGCATAAGTTAAGCGCCTCTCAATGATCTCCCAGGGAGTTAAAATATCACTGAGGCTGATTAGAGCAAAATCATTCATTATCGGTGCGCCCAAAGAACTGGCTGCCGCGCAAAATGCAGGAATACCCGGGATTATCTCTAGATCCAGATTGATGCTCCTCTTTTCTACGATCTCTAAGACTACGCCAGCCATGCCATAGATACCTGAATCTCCACTGGAGATAAGGGCAACCTTCCTCCCAGATAAAGCCTGTTCTATTGCTGTCTCGGCCCTGACTAGCTCTTTCCCCATCGAGGAAGCGATAACCTCTTTGCCTTGGACCAAGTCGCCCAAAAGTTTAACATAGGCTCTATATCCGATAATTACCTCACACGACCTGAGAACACAGAAGGCCTTCTGGCTCAGGTACCCTAACTCACCCGGGCCGATCCCAACTATGTACAATCTTCCCTGGCTATGGCTATGGTCACGCCGCAGATCACTGTCTTGGGCAAAATTAGCTTTGCTCTTCTCCCCGCTAACAGTGCACAAGGTTCGCTCACCCCGTTCAGTCCAATCTTCTTTTTTACAAAATCTGATTTCTGATATTTGCCCCCAAAATTTGCTATCTTATAACAAGGCACAAATGTTAGAGGAACACCTAGCTCCACACATGCCTCTTTCAATCCAGTTTCGTTCTTCTTTATTTCTACAGTTGCTATACACATCACTTCATCTAAGGAAAGGCCTCTCATTTTTAGACCTTCGGTTATGGCCCTCTTGATATCCTCTTTCTTAGCCCCTTTTCTGCATCCCAGGCCCACAATTATTTTTTTATTCGTCTCTGAAGCAGTAGTAACTATAGCTTGAGCCCCAATAGAGTTAGCAACTGCATAGGCCAATTTATTGGCTCCACCTTCATGTCCAGACAGGGTACTGATAGCAAATCTGGCCGCCTCATCAACAACCACAATAGCGGGATCCTGGTATTTATCCTTCAAATAGGGAGCAATTACTCTTACCACAATTCCCAAAGCCATACAAAAGACTATCCCCTCGAATTCCGCAAAGAGTTCCTTCACTAAATCTCTTAATCTTCCTTCAAATAGAAGGTCACTTTCTTTATCCTTACCCAACCTGGCCGGGACGAATAGCTTGCTTTCACCTAAAGCTTGATGAATTTTCCGGCCTACCTTTTCTCCCTGATCAGTTATAACTACTACTGCTATCTTCAAATTCTTTTCTTCCTGAAGCTATGTTCAAAGTGTTTATCATAAAGCCTGGACCTTTGGTAATCCTTTTCTAAAATATGGCCAACAATAATTAAGGCCTGGCTCTTGATTCCCGCATCCTTAACCTTAGCCGCAATATCGTGCAAACATCCCGACTTCCGCACTTATTTTAAAAAACACCTCTTCAGAGGGGGTTTTCTATCAT
>NZ_BLRZ01000115.1 GCF_013281975.1 Candidatus Hakubella thermalkaliphila
CATGCACCGCGGCGCACCACGTCGCATGAAAATTGGGTTATTTTCAAGGGAGTAAACCATGAAAGGGCTAATTCTCTCGGGTGGCAAAGGTACCCGCCTGAGGCCCCTGACTCACACCAGCGCCAAGCAACTTATTCCCGTGGCCAACAAGCCCATTTTGTTCTATGGGCTGGAGGCCATGCGGGAGGCGGGAATCACCAGGGTGGGGATCATCGTGGCTGACACCAAAGAGGAGATCATCAGCCATGTGGGGGACGGAAGCGCCTGGGGGCTTGAGGTTACCTACATCGATCAGTCCGAGCCTCTGGGATTGGCTCATGCGGTGCTGACCGCCGAAGACTATCTTAAGGACGATGATCTCTTTGTCATGTACCTGGGGGATAATATTATCAAAGAAGGCTTCAAAAGTCTGGTGGATGAATTTTTGCAAAACCGGCCCAACGCCCAGATTCTCCTGGCCCAGGTCCACGATCCAGAGCGTTTTGGCGTGGCTGAGCTGAGCAACGGGCGAGTGGTACGGCTGATCGAAAAGCCCCAGGTTCCTCCCAGCGGCCTGGCTCTGGTGGGCGTATATATGTTTGACCACAACATATTTACCGCAGCCAAAAGCATAAAGCCCTCCGCCCGGGGCGAGCTGGAAATCACCGACGCTATCCAGTTTCTGATAGATGAGGGCTATGTGGTGGATCCCCATGTGATCAATGGATGGTGGAAGGACACCGGGAAGCTGGAAGATCTCCTAGAGGCCAACCGGATTCTTCTGGATGACCTTGAGACCAGGATAGATGGTTCAGTGGATGAGAGATCCAGGATCATAGGAAAAGTCATCGTGGAGAAGGAGGCCACGGTAGTCAACAGCACCATCCGGGGCCCGGCCATCATAGGAGAGGGCAGCATCATTGAAAACGCCTATGTAGGCCCCTTTACCTCCGTCTATTACAACTCTCTCATCTCTCACAGCGAAATAGAACACAGCATGGTCCTGGAGAACGTAAAACTCTGTAATATTCCCGTGCGCATCGAGGACAGCCTTTTGGGAAAGAATGTGGAAATCATCAAGTCGGATGCCAAACCCAAAGCCTATCGCTTCATGCTGGGGGATAACAGTATGGTGGGATTGGTTTAAAATGCTCTAAGATTCCAGGCCAATCTTAAGACAGGCCGGGGAGACCTGCAGGAGCACGTAAGATAGGTAGACAAAAGTGGAAGTCTAAAGTGAAGGATCCGGTATGATCGACGGCGTCAAAATCAAGAAACTTCGAGTTATCCCCGACGAAAGGGGATTTTTAATGGAAATGCTTCGGAGCGATGATGAGATCTTTGAAAAATTTGGGCAGGTCTATGTTACGGCCGGCTATCCAGGGGTGGTCAAAGGCTGGCACTACCACCGCAAACAGACCGACTATTTCACCGTGGTCAAAGGCATGGCCAAGGTGGTGTTATACGACGGCCGGGAAGGCTCGCCTACCCATGGGGAAATAAATGAGTTTTTCATGGGGGATATGAACCAGATACTTCTGAAAATTCCTCCCCTGGTTATGCACGGCTTCAAAGCCCTGGGGACAGAGCCAGCCTACGTCATTAATTGTCCTACCGAAGTCTACAACTACGAGCAGCCAGATGAATACCGACTGCCCTACGATACTATCGAGATCCCCTATGATTGGGGGATAAAGATGGGGTGAAATACCATAAGATTACTTATGGCTCAACAGTGGGAAAAGAAAGAAGGCCGTTTCCGGCCCTCTTTCTAAAATTGCGGATTCTTGTCCCGTTTGTTTAACGGCGTCTTCTCAAGGCAAGCTTATCCTACCCTTTTCAATTTTAGCTGTCAATACATTTGTCGTATTTTGATTAAATATAGTATCTGGCTCAGGAGGATCAGTTGAAAACTCTACTCATCACTGGCGGAGCTGGATTCATTGGCTCCAATTTCATCCGCTATCTGCTCCAAAAATACGATGACTACAGGATCATAAACTACGACAAGCTCACTTATGCTGGAAACCTGGAAAACTTAAGAGATGTGGAGGACGACTCTCGTTATCAATTCATTAAGGGTGATATCTGTGATGCCCAACTGGTAAACCAGGTCACACAAGAGGTAGATATAATCATCAACTTCGCTGCGGAATCCCATGTTGACCGCTCCATTTTAGACCCGGGCAGTTTCATCCAGACCGATGTCTATGGCACCTACGTGCTTCTGGAGGCAGCCAAAGCCAAAGGTGTGGAGCGCTACCTTCAGATTTCCACCGATGAGGTCTACGGCAGTGTGGAAGAGGGCTCTTTTAAAGAAACAGATCCCCTCAAACCCAACAGCCCCTATTCAGCCAGTAAAGCGGGGGGAGACCTGATCGTGCGGGCCTATCATGAGACCTTTGGGCTACCCACCCTGATCACCCGCAGCTCCAACAACTTTGGTCCCTATCAGTATCCCGAAAAGCTCATCTCCCTCTTTGTTACCAATGCCCTGGATGATCTCCCCTTGCCCCTCTATGGAGATGGCCTGAACGTGCGGGATTGGATCTACGTTTTGGACAACTGTGAGGCCATCGATGTAGTCCTTCATAAGGGAGAGATCGGAGAGATATATAACATCGGTACTGGAAACGAGAAGTCCAATATCTGGATCACTAAAAAGATTTTAGAGATTCTGGACAAGCCGGAAAGCCTGATCCAACCTGTGGCCGACCGTCTGGGTCATGACCGCCGCTACTCTTTAGACTGCTCCAAGATAAGAGCCCTGGGCTGGCAGTCCCAATTTGACCTGGAGCAGGCCCTGGTGGAGACAGTCAGATGGTACGCTGAAAACGAGAAGTGGTGGAGGAGATTGAAAAAGAACGGAAGGTAAGTTGATGAAGATTTATCTTGACAACTGTATTTACAACAGGCTATTCCAAAACTATTTCCAACTCAACGATTAAGATGTTCTAATATGATACGATAGTACTGAAAGACGTAGCCGCTGGGGGAGTAATGGATCGTGAGTTACCCATCGAGATCAGTCCTCACGACTGTGAGCAAATGGTCGACCGCGGTGTCTCAGAAGAAGAAGTTATGGCAGCTATTCGCCGGGGTGAAGCAGAGTCGGCTCAGAAAGGAAGGTTTACGTATCGAAAGAACTTCCAGTTTGGAAAGGTGTGGAGGGGCAGACGGTATGCCATCAAGCAAGTTGCGCCGATTGTAGCGAGAGAATCGGATAGGCTCGTTGTGGTAACGGTCTATGCTTTCTACTTTTAAGAGGTGAGGTGTCATGAAGATAAGTTATGATCCAACAGTGGATGCGCTTTACATTCGGTTTATCGAAGGACCGGCTGAATGCGAGGTTATTCGTCTAAATGATCGCGTGGCAGTAAACATCGGTCCTGGCGAACAGGTTGTGGGGATTGAGGTCCTTGATGCTAGTGAGATGTTGGAAGGTTTAAAAGAACACAAGATCCGCCTGGAAAACCTGGTCGCAGTGTCTTAAATTTGTCTTGTGAAGTGGAGCAAAAAGAAAGAAGGCCGTTTCCGGCCCTCTTTCCAAAATTGCGGATTCTTATCCCGTTCGTTTAACGGCGTCTTGTCAAGGCAAGTTTATTCTACCCTTTTCAATCTTAGCTGTCAATACATCGATTTGTCGTATTTTTGCCAAATTACTTGGGGTGGAGCCGACGGGAGTCGAACCCCCATCATCGCCTTGACAAGACGTTGTTTTACCGTTAAACTACGGCCCCACCAATGACAATTATAGTATATATACCTAAAGATATAAATAATCAATTCATCAAAGCATAATAGTAGATCAGGGAGCTTAAACTTGAAAATTCTCATCACTGGCTCTGCCGGACAACTGGGAAAAGAACTCCTGAAGATATTGCCCGAGAGGCACCAGGTGATCGGGTACGGCCGCGACATGGATGTGACCGACTACGCCCAGGTGGTGGCAAAAGTGGCAGATGCCAGGCCGGATCTGATCATCCACTGCGCTGCTCTCACCAACGTGGACTTCTGCGAGACCAATCCAGAGGTAAACTATCGGGTCAATACTCTGGGGACCGAAAACGTAGCCCTGGCCGCCCAAAAACTCCAGGCCAGTCTGGTATACATTAGCACTGACTATGTCTTTGATGGGGAGAAGGGCTCACCCTACCTGGAATATGATCTTCCCAGGCCCCTGAATCACTACGGTCTGGCCAAGCTGGCTGGCGAAAGGATAATTGAAAGTCTTCTGGACCACTATTTCATCGTGCGAACCTCCTGGCTTTACAACAAGGAGGGCAAGAACTTTGTCAGCGCCATGCTCAGGTTGGCCAAAGAGAAGGATGAGCTCAGGGTGGTCAATGACCAGATCGGCACCCCTACCTATGCTCCGGATCTGGCCCAGTGCATCTCCAAACTAATTGAGACTGACTATTACGGCATCTACCATGCCAGCAACGAGGGCTCCTGTTCCTGGTACGATTTTGCCAGGGAGATCCTGGAGCTGGCTGGGTTCAAGAAGGTAAGGGTGATTCCTATAACCTCCGAGGAGTATGGCAGTCCCACCAAAAGACCCAAATACTCAGTCCTGGATAACTTTTGCTCAAGAGAAAGAGGGATATTTCAGATGCGGGACTACCGCAGTGCCCTCAAGGAGTTCTTCCAATGCTATAATTAGAAGGGGTAAAAATTTAGGTGATGGATTGTTAAAGTCCTTGGGATTTTAGATTTATGATAGCCCATCTCAGAGAAATATTTAAATATAGAGAACTTCTGTTTAACCTGATCAGAAGAGATCTAAAAGTCAAATATCGAGGCTCCATTCTGGGATTTTTCTGGTCTCTTCTCAACCCCATACTAATGACCCTGGTGTATTCTTTTGTCTTTTCCAGGGTAATAAGAGCAGGGATAGAGGATTTCGCCGTATTTTTTATCAGTGTGCTTTTGCCCTGGAATCTGCTGGCTAACTCGGTCAACGGAGGAGTTAACAGTGTGGTTGGTAACAGTGCTCTGATTAGAAAAATATATTTCCCCCGCGAGATATTGCCTTTGTCGGTTGTCTTTTCTAATTTAGCTAACTTTCTACTGGAATTATTAGCCTTGTTTGTCTTTCTTTTGTTTTTTTGTTTTTTTTTTTCCCGTCTTTATTTCTCTGGCCTTTCTTTATTGCCCAACTTCCTCCATTTTCTTTTTTGTGCCCAATTTGCTGAATTTCCCTCCTCCCTTGCTTTTCCTTTCCCCCCCGTGTATCTCCCATTTGATTGTCCTTCAAGCGCTTGTCCTGATAGAGAGTC